>CAYWAR010000534.1:0-1511 GCA_964455765.1 uncultured Elusimicrobia bacterium | reverse complement strand
GGCACCCCGGAGTTCACCTGCTTGATCGTGGAGAAGGGGACCCCCGGCTTCACCGCCAAGACGATGCACAAGAAGCTCATGTGGCGCGCCTCGGACACCGCCGAGCTCTACTTCTCCGGCGTGAAGGTCCCGGCCTCGGCCATGCTCGGCAAGCGGGGCGCGGGCTCGCGGCAGATGCTCAAGACCCTGGACTCGGGCCGTCTCTCGATCGCGGCCATGGGCCTGGGCTGCGCCCAGGGAGCCTACGAGGCGGCCCTGGAGTACGCGCGCGCCCGCCAGCAGTTCGGCAAGCCCCTCTCGCGCTTCCAGGCCATCGCCTTCAAGCTCGCGGACATGGCCGTGCGCATCGAGCACGCCCGGACCTTCCTCTACCGCGCCTGCTGGCTGCGCGACACGGGCAAGCCCTTCGGCACCGAGTCGGCCATGGCCAAGCTCTACTGCTCCGAGACGGCCCAGTGGGTGGCCAACGAGGCCGTGCAGGTCCACGGCGGCTACGGGCTGATGAAGGAGTTCCCCGTCGAGCGCTTCTACCGCGACCAGCGCCTGCTCCAGATAGGCGAGGGCACCTCCGAGATCCAGCGCATGGTCATCTCCCGCGCCATCGGCTGCTAGCGGCGGCGGCGGATGCCCTTGGCGAGTTGGCGCAGGGTGTTGTAGATCAGCTCGCGGTCGTCCGGGGAATTCTCCCGGAGCAGGCAGCCGATCTTGGATTCCCAATCCTCGGGCAGGGGCCCGGGGGTCTCGTTGAGCAGGTCGCCCATGCGCAGGGAAAGGGCGTGGGCCAGCTTGCGCAGGGTTTCGATGCTGATCTTCTTGCTCCCGCGCTCGATCTGACCGATATAGGCGGGATGGAGGCCGGCCCTTTCCCCCATTTCGTCCTGCGTCCAGCCCAGGCGCGTGCGTTCCTTGCGCAGGCGCGAGCCGATGTCTTTGTAGATGTCGGGCACGCCGAGATTCTATACCAAAGCCTTCGAACTGCACAGCAACCACAAGGTTTGTTTATAAAAACCTCATAGTATTGACTCGCGGGAGTCCTCCTGCTATCCTTATCCGATGGAAGTCCTGATCGCGGACGACGAGCCTGTTCTGCGCCGCGTGCTCGCGCGCATGGTGGAGCGGCTGGGCCATCGGGCGCTGACGGCCGGGGACGGCAGGAGTTTGACCGAGGCTTTCGCGCGAGTGAAGCCCGCGGTCGTGCTCTGCGACGTGAACTTCGGGGCCGAGGACGGGATCGCCCTATGCCTGGACCTCAAGGAGAGCGGGACGCGCGCCGTTTTCGCCATTATGACCGGGGACGCGGATTCCGCGGCTCGGGCCCGGTCCGCGGGGTTCGAGACCGTCCTGCTCAAGCCCATCACGCCCCAACAACTGGGCGAGACGCTCACCGGTCTGGAGCCGGGCGGGCGCCATCCTCATAGCTGAGCTGGAAGCCGCTGTCCCCAGGACGGGCTTCCTGGGAGATAGCGGCCGAGAAAAGGCCCCCGGCGCCAGCGGCGCCGGGGGCCTTTGTC
>CAYWAR010000533.1:0-1514 GCA_964455765.1 uncultured Elusimicrobia bacterium | reverse complement strand
CAGGCGGGTCTCGAAGAGCCGGTCCGCGAAGGAATAGGCCGGATGCCCTTTCAAGTAAGGAAAGAAGAGCGTCGTGGGCCGCTCCTTGGCCACGGCTTCGAAGAAGTCGGCCTGCAGGCCGGTCAAGTCGTAGAACCCGTAGTACAACACCGCCTGAAAACGGCGCAGGACCCGCGAGCCCGGGGCCAGTTCCGCGGCGCGCCGGGTCAACGCCGAGGAAGAGAGTATCTTCCTCCGGGAAAGCTCCCGCTCATAGTCCCCGAGGAGGGCCAGGAGTTCCTTGAGCGCTCCCCCCTCCTTCTCCTCGAAAAGCCCCTCCGCCGCCAGGTCCGCGGCCCGGGGCTCCACCCCGGAATCCGCCAGGTCCCGGAGGGAGGACCGGTAGGCGGCCGCCAAGCCGCGGGTCCGGCGGGAACGGCGGGGTCCGCCTTCGAGCAGGGAGTCGACGAGCCGATCGAAGAACAGCGGGTCCCCGACCTGCTTCCAGCCCGGCTCGCCGCCTTCCCGGACGATCTCGGAGGCGAGGCTGAAGAAGGTATGGAAGCTGACGGCCAACAGGCCCTCTGCGTTCTCCGACGCGGCCAAGCGCTGGAGGCGGTCGGCCATGGCGCGGGAGGGGGCGACCACCGCGGCCGGGAAGAGGGGATCGCCGCTCTTGAGCGAGCGGAGTTCCGCGAGGAAGGCGAGCTCCAGGGAGCGGAAGGAGCCGCAGCGCACGCTCAGCAGGGAGTCACTCTTCCTCCGGCGCGCCCGGACTCCCCGTTTTTTCCGGCCTCAGGAAAGGCTTCATGGCCGGGTCGATGTTGTTCTCGACGTTCTTCTCGCGGGCCTTGAGCGTCCGAGACAAGGTTCCCGCCGGGTCCCGCAGGGTGTCCCGCCTCAACGCCTCTACGTCGACTCCGTCGGCTTTGGCCTTGTCCAGGACGGCCTTGAGGGCTTCTTTCCCCCCGTCCAGGGCGTAGCCGAGCTCGCTTTGCCGGCCGGGAGCCGGAGCGGCTTTTTCAAAAAAGGACTCCGCCCGTTTCCGCATGGACTTCGCCAACGCCTTCAAGCGGTCCAGCCAGCCCGAGAGGCTCGCGGGGACGGCGGGTCCGGAGGCGTCCGAGGAGCCTTCCCCCGCCTCCGGCACGCCCTCCACCACGGCCGATTCCGGATGACGCAGGAGATACTCCCGTACCTCGCTCCTCTGTCGGTCGCCCAGCTCGTCTAAACGCTCCCAGGGCACGGGTTCCCCATGCTTCTTCTCGTAGGCTTGCGCGAAGCTCTCCAGCTCGGCCTTCTGGCAGGCGACGATCTCCCCGAGCGCAGGCGGTTTCCCCTTGGGCTCGCCGGCCGGGACGCAGGAGGAGGCTTTCGGCCCCGCGGCCCGGGCGCAGACGCAGAGGAGAAGCAGCGGGAACCCGGCGCGCATCGTACTAGTTTACCCACCTAGCCGCGATTGTCAATAGAGGGGTGGGGCGGTTACATTTGGGGGGAAAAAAAAAAGGTTATGTTAGGAAGTCAAAATGATGGCC
>CAYWAR010000532.1:0-1517 GCA_964455765.1 uncultured Elusimicrobia bacterium | reverse complement strand
CGCTTCCCGTCCTATACCTGGGTGCTCACCGGCGTGGTCTTCGCCCTGCTCACCGGATATTCTCCGGTTTGGGTCAACGGAGCTTTCGCGCTCTGGATGTTCCTGGGGAATTCGCGCATCTTCAACTGGGCCTACGGCGCGGCGGCCGCCTGGGCCGCGTTCACGGGCTTCGCGGCTCCGCTTACTTTCCTGGTGATCGCCTTCGCCCCCGAGCGCGCGGCTCATTGGACCGAAGCCCTCCTGGGCAAGCTCTTGCCGCAAGGCAAGGCCGAGCCCTCCACCGCTCCGGCCCCCTCCCGGGAGGTATCCTCCGAGAAGCCCGAACGCTGGCCGGCTTTCCGCTTCTGGCTGCGCACCGGGCTCGCCTTGGGCAGCCTGCTGAGCCTTGGCGCGCTCATGAGCGCCACGGTGTTCAGCGTGAGCTCCTACCTCGCCAATCTCGGGATTTCGGCGGCGCTCTCCTTGATCCCGCTCATCTTCAGCCGCCAGCTCATCAAGAAGACGATGAAGGCCGAGCCCACGGACGCGACGAAAGACCCCGAGGTGTTCGCCATCATGGGGGAGCTGCGCGGGATCATCAACGAGTCCCGGCGGGCCAAGGGGAAGAAAGAGATACCGATGCCCGAGATCGTCAACGTCGGCATGGGGGTTCCCAACGCCTTCGCCACCGGGATGAGCCCGATGAAGGCCATGGTAGGGGTCACCTACGAGATCAAGAAGATGCTGCTCGACCCGGAGACCCTGCGCGGGGGACTCCTCCGCCTGCTCTCGATGAGCAATCCCGACGGGAAGTCCTTCGATGTGTTCCGGACCGCGATCCGCGGCTCGGTGCGGGGCATCCCGGAAGGAGCGGGTCCGGAGCAGTTCCGCGCCGCGCTCCGAGGCGCCTCCCAGGAGGAGCTCAAGGCCTTGGGCTATCGCGCCCTGCGCGGGGTGCTCGGCCATGAATTCAGCCATGTGATGAACCGGGACATGGTGCTCGGCGGCATGGCAGGCGCGCTTTCCTCCGCCGTGGCGTTCTCTTCCTATGGAGTGCTTTGGGCCGTGGGCCACGCGAAAGCCGTCCTAAAGAAAGCCATCGACCTCGCGCTCGGCCGGACCGGGAGAGCGGGCGGCGCGGCCGCGACGGTCGATGAGAAGCAGGAGAAGGCGGCGGTCTCCGTCCCGGACGGGGCGGCCCCGGAATCGGCTTCTCCCCGCGCCGTTGCGGCGGTCGTGCCCGCGGCGGGGGCCGCGGTGCAGGCCGCCTTCAGTCTCCTGCGCATCTTCGCCGCGCTCTGGGGACCCATCATCGCCACGATACTCCAGATGGCTTCGACCCGAACGCGCGAGGGCGCGGCCGATGAGGATGGGGCCCTTCTGACCCGGGATCCGGAGTCCTTGGCGTTGGGGCTGGGTCTCCTGACCACTTGGCGTCCGGCCGCGGGGTTCGTCCTGAGGAAGGAGGAGCTCCCGCTCCTGGCCTCGCAGGCGCATGCCATGACGGTCAACCCGATGCGGCAGCTCCATGACGCCGG
>CAYWAR010000531.1:0-1518 GCA_964455765.1 uncultured Elusimicrobia bacterium | reverse complement strand
CCCCGGCGGAGCGGAGCGAGGCGGTGAGGAGCGCGCCGGCGGCGGCGTCGATCCGGACCAGGGGCACGCCGTCGAGTTCCCGGCCGAGGCATCCGGGGGGAAATTGCGCGTGCTGGTGCTCCCGCCAGAGTCCCGCGAGGTCCGGCACTAGGCCTTCGCCGGGGGCGCGGCGGGGACGAACTTCCGGATGAGTTGGAGGATGGTGTCCTTCTTGAACGGCTTGAGCAGGTAGCCCGCGGCGCCCGAGGACTGGGCCTTCTCCTGGACCTCGTCCTCCGGCATGGCCGAGAGGAGAATGACGGGGATCGTGGCCAGCTCAGGGCTCTCCTTCATCAGCTCGGAGGCCATCGCGCCGTCCATGCCGGGCATCATGATGTCCATGATGATCAGGTTCGGCCGCTCGCGCCGCGCCACCGAGACGCAGTCCATGGCCGTCGAGACGGCCTGGGAGCGGTAACCCGCCGACTGGAGGATGAACACCAGCGACATGGCGATGTTCTTGGTGTCGTCGCACACCAGAATGAACGGGACGCCGCTCATCGAGTCTCTCCTGGTCCGGGGGCCATCGGAGTCGAGTCTAGTTTACCCCCACCGCGCCTCCGGCGCCGCCGAAAGTTGAGCCTTCCCCAGAGACGACGGGAGCGTAAGATAGGGGAACCGGGCCCCGCCCGACGCGCCGGTGCTGAAAGGAGCCCCATGCAGATCGCGCTCGTCCTTCTCGCCCTCCAGGGCGACGCGGAGATGAAGTGGGAGTTCCAGCCGACGGACCGCTTCGAGTTCAAGTGGTCCTACTCCGAGCAGAACCGCGTGGAGCTCTCCATGGGCCAGACCGTCGAGACCGACGACCGCCGGGAGGTCCAGGCGGAGCTCCAGTACAAGTCCCCGGGCGTCCTCCTGCTCCTCCTCAAGAAGGTCGTCTGGAGGAACGCCACGCAGGACTACGAGTGCACGATGTCGTACGCGCAGGGCAAGGCGCCGGCCGTGCAGATCCGGATGCTGGGCGACTCCAAGTCCCCCAGCTTCCCATCCTTCAAGGCCCAGGCCGACGCGATCGCCGACCGGATGAAGAAGAGCACGGAGGGGGAGTACCTCCTCGACACCCGGAAGCCCGGCCAGGCCATCTTCACCTCCGCCACCTTCGGGGGGGAACTGCTCGACAAGATCCGAGCCCACCCCGACCTGAAGAAGACCACGTTCGCCGAGGGCGAGACCTGGCAGGAGCCCTTCCAGCACCCCGGCCTCGCCCATGCCGGCATGCCGACCCACACCCTCGCCATCGAGCACAAGGTCTCCGCCCCCGAGAACAAGAACGTGACCGCCAAGGGCGGATTGATCGTCTCCCTCAAGGCGGCGCCCACCCCCCAACAGCGCCTCGACGGGGAGTTCAAGTACACGCGGGAGTGGGCCTATTCCCGGGAGAAGTTCCTCGCGTCGGCCCGCGAGGAGTCGACGCTCTGGAAGAAGATGAGCCTCAAGAACACGGGGTCGGGGGGGTCGAAGGAGGACACGACCCACTCG
>CAYWAR010000530.1:0-1538 GCA_964455765.1 uncultured Elusimicrobia bacterium | reverse complement strand
GGAGGCCTCCGTGTCCGCGCCAGCCTAGCCCCGATGCCTCGCGCGCGCAAGGGCGTGGCCTTCGTTCGAACAGGTGGCACATGCACGGGGGAAGTCCGAGAACAATCCCCTTTACTCCCGCCGAGACAGTACCTATAGTCACGAGCATCGGAGGGCGCCCGAACGAGTCGGGGAAAACCCTGACTCTCCCGCGGTTGTCCCTGGGCCGACACGCCCGCGCGCTGGTCACAGCCGAGCAACGCCCTGCCGGCCAGGTGACATCCGCATGCTATCATGCCCTGAGCGTGAGCCTTCCTGCGACCCTTCATCCCCTCTTCTGGGACTGCCAGCCCGAGGACCTCGATCCCGAGGCTCACGCTCCCTTCATCCTCGAGCGGGTCCTCGAGTACGGGACCCTGGCCGGGGCACGCTGGGCGCTCGGGACGTACGGGCCTGACCGGGTGGCCGTCTTCCTCAGGACTCGAGGGACGCGCACCCTCTCGCGCAAGACGCTGGCTTTCTGGACCCTGCTGCTCGGGCTCGAGGACGAGGCGTGTTTCGAGAAATCCTCACTGGACCACAGCAGGCCCTTCTGGAACTACTGAGCCGGATCGCCGAGGTCCGGAGCTTCTACCTCGCCGGGGGCACGGCCTTGGCGCTCCACCTCGGCCACCGCCGGTCCCGGGACTTCGACTTCTTCAGCGCGGCGCAGTTCCTGCCCCAGGATCTCCTCTCGCGGCTCCGCGCGGCCGGAGAGCCGACCGTCCTCCAGGAAGCGTCTGGGACGCTGAGCGTCATGCTGGGCGGCGTCCCCACGAGCTTCTTCCACTACGACTACCCCCTGCTTCGCCCCCCCGTGGAATCGCCCTGGGGGCTTCCGCTGGCCGATCCTCAGGACATCGCCGCCATGAAGCTGTCGGCGCTGGCCGGCCGCGGCTCGCGCAAGGACTTCGTGGACCTGTACGTGTATGCCCGAGCCCTCGCTCCCCTCGAGGAGGCCTTGGCGTGCTTCCGCGAGAAGTACCGGGGCGTCACGGTGGACCCGTATCACTTGCTGAGGAGCCTGACCTACTTCGAGGATGCGGAGGCCGAGGCCATGCCCGAGGTGCTGGGGGGGCCGACATGGGACGAGGTCAAGGTCTTCTTCCGCGCCGAGGCGACGCGCCTGTTCCGCGCCCTCCCGTAGTCGCCGGGAAGCCCGCGCCGGCGCTCGGTCTCCCCGTGACCGCGCTCCGCCGCCTGCCTACCATCCCCGCGAGGGCATCACCCCATGGCCGACTGGCAGAATCTTCTGAAAAGAAACGTGCGCAGCGCGGGAGATCAGCGCGCTCCGTTCGTTCGGGGGACGGAGGCCTTGCCGTGATGGCGGGGCCTCCTCCTGTCAGCTAGCTCCCGGCGCTGGCCGGCCCCGCCTCCCGGCGGAGTAGCTCCTGAGTGCGCAGGTGAAGGTCTTCCTGGCGGAAGGGCTTCGGGAGAGAGGGAGCCCCGGTCCGCGCGAGGAACTCCTCGACCTCCGGGCTGAAGCGATTCCCCGTGACGAAGAGAATCCGCCCCATCAG
>CAYWAR010000529.1:0-1548 GCA_964455765.1 uncultured Elusimicrobia bacterium | reverse complement strand
CGGACGCCGGGAGGAGGAGGGACGCTCCCGGGACGATGGACCGGAGCGGGCTTCTTCGGGACCGCGCTGGGGCTTGCCACCCTGCCCCTGGTCCCCGCGGGCGGATGGCTCCAGGCGGCTGTCTTGACGCTCGGGACCGCGGCGGCTTGCGTCCTCTGCACTCGGGCCGAGCGCCACTTCGGGACCCACGACGATCCGCGCATCATCCTCGACGAGACGCTGGGGTTCTGGGCCGCGGCCGCGTTCCTGCCGCGGAGTTTTTGGACGCTCGCGGCGGCTTTCGCGCTCTTCCGCGTCTTTGACGCGCTCAAGCCCCCGCCCTGCCGCGCGCTGGAGCGCCTTCCGGGAGGATTGGGCATCGTGATGGACGATATCGGAGCCGGCATCATGACGAACATCGCATTGCGCCTGGGGATCGCCCTCGGGGTCCTTCCATGACCTCCGCCCTCCTGGCCGCCCTTCTCTTGCTGAGCGCCGCTCCTTCCCTGCGCGCCCAGTCCTCCCTCCCGGGCTTCGCGGCCGAGGTATCGACCGTGGCCGTGTCCACCTCGCCCTACCAAGGCATCCCCCTCTCCCAGGACAAAGGCCCCTGGGTGGTCGGCGAAGTCCGCTTCACGGGCCACTCCACCCTGAGCGACTACGCCTTGCAGAACCGCGTCCGCGGCCGCAGAGGGGTCCTCTATACCCCCTCCGACATCGCCGGAGACCTGAAGGAACTCCAATCGATGCCGGGCGTCCTCTCCGCGCGCTGCGACCTCTTCGCCATCCCCGGATTGGGCGCTCCGGAGAACTACGCGGCCATCGTGGTCTCCACCATGATGGTCCGCCTCGTCTACACCCTTGAGGAGAAGACCCTGTTCCTGCCCGGGATGTCCTCGACCGCGGCGGCCTCGGGCCGGACTCCGGAGGCCCCTAGGGAGATGACCCCGCCGGCCGCCGTCAGCGGCATCGTCCTGACCCCCACCGCCTACCGCGGGCTCGGGCACAACAACAGGCCCGGCCTGGGGCTCGACATCAACACCGCCTACTACATCGGACGGCTCTACGGGAAGAACAACCTCTCCTACACCACCAAGAAGTCGAATTTCATCGACCGCCTCGGCGTCTGGCTCTTCACTTTCGACGGAAAGATGCAGCTTCAGTCGGAGGGGGACTTCAAGCCCGCCCTGGCCTCCGGCGTGCAGGGAACTTTCTCCTTCCGCGACGCGCCCCAACCCTCGCTCCAGACGGTCAACGTGACGGTCAAGCCCACGGAGAAGACCAACACCACCATGGCCGGCGCGTACTTCGTGGCGACCAAGAAGATCTATGGAGTGCGCTCCTCCCTGGGCTTCATGCAAGGGAACGCCGGCGACAGCGTGGCCCAACTCTCCGAATACCTCACGGAGCAGGCCCTGCTCTTCGGCGGGAACCCCGGGCAGAAGGCGGCCTCCAAGAGCACCCTGTTCGCCAGCCTGCTCGTCCTGCCCACTCCCTCCTATCCCCTGGCGGTGGAGATGGTCAAGCCCAACGGGATGGCCCTCAACCCCATCCTCTTCAACTTCAAGC
>CAYWAR010000528.1:0-1558 GCA_964455765.1 uncultured Elusimicrobia bacterium | reverse complement strand
GGACCACGCCCAGGCGCAGGAGCGCCGAGGCCGTGTTCCTGGCGTTGAGGTAGCGCCGGCGGTCCCGAAGGTCCTCGCGCGTGAGCAGGACCTGGGCGACCGCCAGGCCTTCCTTGTCGAAGGCTTCCTCCCAGGCCCGCATCAGCCGGCTCTGCCCCACCGCGGCGGCGGCCTGCTTGAGCTCGATGGAGGCGGGCCGCGCTTTCAGGGCGAGGCGCTCGGAGCCGGCCAGGATGGCCCCGGAGGAGACGAGGAGTATCTCCCGGCCTTCGGCCTTGAGTCCGGCCAGCTCGCGGGCCAGGCGGCGGATCGTCCTGAGGTCGAGGCGCTCGGAGCCGGCGGAAAGGACCCCGGAGCCGACCTTGACCACCAGACGCCGTGCGCGCAGCGAGAGCTGGGAACGCAGGGCTTCCATAGGCTGTCCATGATAACAGGGAAGTGGCCGGCGGTTCCAGCTGGAAAAGCGCGGCGGAAAAAGATAGGATAGGACATCCTCACTCGTGGAGATCAAGCATGACCGCGCTGCCATTCGAAAAAGTCGAACATAATCATCCGGATTTCAAGTCGGGAGACACCGTGCGCGTCCATGTGCGCGTCGTGGAAGGCGAGAGCGAACGCATTCAGGTCTTCGAGGGCGTGGTCATCTCGCGGCGGGGCGGAGGCAGGAGCGAGTCCTTCACCGTGCGCAAGGTCTCCTTCGGCGTGGGCGTGGAGAGGACTTTCCCGATCAACTCCCCCCGCCTCCAGAGGATCGAATTGTCCCGGAGCGGGCGCGTGCGGCGCGCCAAGCTCTTCTATCTGCGCGATCTGACCGGCCGAGCCGCCCGCTTGGGCGAAGGCGTTCAGGAGGGAGGCGTCCAGGCCCCGGCGGGGGCCAAGGCAGACGCGGAGAAGCCCTCCGCCTCTCCCGAAGCGTCCTCCCCGAAGGCGGAGGCGGCGACCCAGGGGTCGCCGTCCTCGGAGCGCGGCGGTGCTCCACTCGCGCAGAGGGCGGCTCCCGCCGCATAAGCCGGAGCGCGCGCCCGCTTGGATTTCCCGCTCCAGGCTTTCGATAAGGGATTGCTGAGCGGAGGGCTCGCGGCCCGCCTCATCGGAACCGATGAGGCGGGCCGCGGTCCTTTGGCCGGTCCGGTGGTGGCCGCCGCGGTATGGCTCAAGCCCGGTCCGCATCCCGAGCTCTCCCCGGTCCGGGATTCCAAGAAGCTCTCCCCGCGCCGGCGCGAGGCCCTGCTCGGAGTGATCCGAGCCCGGGCCCAAGGCGTGGGCGTGGGCTGGGCCTCCGCCCGCGAGATCGACCGCGACGACATACTCCGGGCTTCGCTTGCCGCCATGCGGCGGGCCGTCGTCCGTCTCCATGCCCCCTGCGAGGACTCCTTGGTGCTTGTGGATGGGAATCAGGAAGTTCCCGGCCTCGGCTTCGCTCAAAAAACGGTCGTGGGAGGCGACGGGCTCTCCCTGAGCGTGGCGTGCGCGAGCATCGTGGCCAAGGTGCTGCGCGACCGCTGGATGGGCGTCCTCGACGCCCGGTACCCCGGCTACGCTTTTTCCCGCCACAAGG
>CAYWAR010000527.1:0-1560 GCA_964455765.1 uncultured Elusimicrobia bacterium | reverse complement strand
CGGGCCCCGCCCGCCGCGGGGCGGGCCATGCCCGCCGGAGGCGGGGAGGCCGCCGCGCTTTTGTCCCGGGTTCCGAGCCCGCTCTGCCCGCCTCCGCCGAACTGAGCGTTGCCGAATTTCTTGGCCATGGCGGCCAGGGGCTCGCGCGGGACCGCCGTCTCGCGCGGCCTCGGTTCGGGCTCGGCCGGCTCTTCCTCCGGAGGCTCCTTGGGCCCGTCCTTGAAAGGCTCCGGCTTGGCATTCTTCTTCGGCTCGGGGCTCTTATCCTCCGGCGCGGGACCATCGGAGATTATCAGGCTCATCGAGCCCGCTCCCTCGGCGGGCTTCTTGCTCATCATCAGCGCCCGAGCCGCGGCATCGAGGGCGGCCGCCTCTTGCACCGGGGAGCTGGGGGAAGCCGGGGCGGCGATGCTCGCGGTCCTGACCGCGCCGGCGGGAACCGGACGCTTAGAGGGGGACAATGTCAGCACGGCCACGGCCGCGCTGCCCGTCAACACGACGGCGATATTGGCCGCTAGGACGAACTTGTCCCGGCCGGGGCCTCCTAATGTCATATTCCTCCCCTCTTAATAGTTGCACCGGAGATGGCCCGCAGTCAAGGGACCCTTGACGGTGAAGCACGAGTGCCCTATCCTAGAAGTTGAGGGGGGGAATTTCCCTTACCCAGCCGCCGTATTTCTTAATGAAAGACGAGAAAGAGAAAAAGGGCGCGGCAATCCCGATCCATGATTTCGACCTCAGGCGATCGAGAACCTTCATCGTCGGACTAGTGATGGCGCTCTTTATGTTCGTCTCCTGCCTTTATCTCTTCGTCTGGCTGTTTCCTTTCATCCGCTCCCCGGAACTGTTCGCGGGGAATCGCTGGCCGCCGCCGCCCAAACTGCTGGACCTGCCTAATGCCATCTCGGCCGTTTACAAGACCCTTAATCCAGACGACTCGTTACGGAGCTTTCCGGGCGGGCAGGTCGGCGCCTGGGGCGCGGCGCCGGACACCGTTTCCCGGAAAGGGAAACGAGACGGCTTGGAGAGATCGTCCGCTTTGGGAAAGGGGCAGGGCCTGGGGAGGCCGGATGGCCTTTCTCCGCCGCCCCACCTGCGCCTGGTCCCATGGTTGTTCGGGAATACGGTAGGGGAGACGGAGGCCATGGTCGAAGCCCGGGACAAGCCCAAGCCCCCATCGTCGCTCCTTCCGAAGCTCCAGGAGGGCGGCGGACCGGTGGTCCTCGCCCCGAAGCCGCGACGGAAATACCGGCACTGCACGCCGAAGGAGAAGCCGACCGCGGAGGATCCGTGCATCGCGGACGCCTCCCACGCCTGGGTGAAATGGCCGGTGGGATTCCATCCCGACGCGTTCGCCCTCCCTCGGGAAACTTTGACCAAGCTCAGAGACCCGGGGCCCTATCCGGAGAACATCATCGATGAGGAAGAAGAGTTTCGCCCTCGCCCCGAGCCCGTGGAGATTTCCCGGGCGGATGTGGAGTCCATGTTCGAGGCCGTCACCGGGATGCCGGCCGGCCAGGCTCTCATGGGCAAGAAGGCCTACGCCCAGTTGGTGTCGGC
>CAYWAR010000526.1:0-1562 GCA_964455765.1 uncultured Elusimicrobia bacterium | reverse complement strand
CGGCTTCCCTTCAAGGGAAGCCGTGACGTCGGTCAGGGTGGCCTTCGCTCGGATGAAGTCCATGACCTTGCGGTCGCGCAGGGCGGAGGCGATGCCCTCCTGATGCGCCTCGAAATACTCCCGGACGTCCTTCTTCTGCTCGTCGGTCTCGGCTTTCTGGAGGTTCCTCTCCAGCTCTTTTTTCAGGTCGTCCTCGGTCACCGAGAGGTTCTCCTTGCGGCCGATGGCGGAGAGGATGAAGGAGAGCCGGACTTCGGCCTCGGCCTGGGGCTTGATCTTCTCGCGGAGCTTGGCGAGCTCGGCCTCGGGAATGCCCCGCGCGCCGAAGCGGTGCACGAGCCTATCGAGGGAATGGTCGAGCTGGGCTTGCGCCAGGCTCTCGGGGATGGGGAAGCGGTTGGAGGAGAGGAGCGCGGACTCGATCTGGCCTAGGAGCTCCCGTTCCGAGCGTTCCTTGCCCTCCGCTTCGATCATCTCGCGCAGCTTCGCCTTGAGGGCGTCGAGCGACTCGAGGCCCATGTCCTTGGCGAATTCGTCGTCGAGCGGGGGGAGGATCTTCTCCTTGATCTCGCTGACCGACACCTTGCAGACGCCCGCCTGCCCTTCCGCCTTGACCGGGAACTCGCGGCTCTCGCCCCGTTTTGCGCCCACAAGGCCCTCGGTCAGGCCCTCGATGCTCTGCTCCGAGGACATGTCCACGAGTTCCTGCTTGCCGTGCGCGCCGGGGAGCCTCTTGCCTTCGCGCAGTATCTCGTAGTCGACGACGGCGTAGTGGGACTTGGCGACGGCCTCGGCCTCGCTCTTTTCCAGCCGGGCGTTGCCTTCCTGCACCTCCGTAAGCCGCGCCAGGACCTGGGACTCCTCCGGGGAGTAGGTCGTGCGCTTCAAGGCCAGGCTCTTGTAGCCCTGCGGCTCCACGCGCGGGGCGACTTCCACGCGGAGCTCGAAGACGAGGGGGGAGCCGTCCGCCATCTTGAAATCCGCCACGCTGGGAGAGGAGACGGGCTCCAGGCCCAGCTCCCGCAGGGCCTCGGGGACCGCTCCCCGGAGCAGGGCGTCGGCGGCCTCGGAGCGGGCATGGTCCGCGTATTGCTTCTTGATGAGGTCGATGGGCGCCTTGCCTTGCCGGAACCCGGGGATGCGGGCGCGGGACTGCAGGCGGATGAAGGCGTTGTGCAGGGCCTCCTGGACGGCGGGGGCCGGCAGTTCGACTTCGTAGGAGTGAAGGCAGCCTTCCTCCTTGAGCTTCTTGGTCTTGAGCTTGAGTGCGGTCGTCGTAGTCGTCATCCTGCCTCCCTGAATGTGGGCGGGGGGGGACTTGAACCCCCACGCCTTTCGGCACACGGTCCTAAGCCGTGCGCGTCTGCCGTTCCGCCACCCGCCCATTTGTCGCGTCCCGGCCCGCGGCCGGGAGGTTTCGTTCCGCTCCGCGGAACATCCCCCTCGCTTCGGGAGGTATTGCTCCGCTCGGCGCTCCACAAGGGGAACCCAGGTTCCCCCTTTCGTCGTCGCGAGGCGTTAGTACAGCGGCCGCCCCCGCGCGGAACCCCCCCAGAAAAGTG
>CAYWAR010000525.1:0-1564 GCA_964455765.1 uncultured Elusimicrobia bacterium | reverse complement strand
TTATTCCATCTGGAAGCCTGCCGCCGGCCCCGCGCGCTGATCAAGCCCCGGCGCGAGCCCGGGGGGGGGGGGGGGCTGGCCCTCAAGCCCGGCACGCAGGCCAAGGCCGCGTTCCCCTACCTCGATGAGCTCGACCTGGTCCTGGTCATGACCGTGGAACCGGGATTCGGCGGGCAGGGGTTCCTGGAAGGGATGATGCCCAAGGTCCGGACCCTGCGCGAGGAGCTCCTGCGGCGCGGGGCCAAGGCCTGGCTTCAGGTGGACGGAGGCATCAACGAGCGAACCGTGGAGAAGGCGGCCGGGGCAGGGGCGGACGCCCTGGTGTCCGGCAACGGCGTATTCCGCGCTCCGGACCCGGCCGAGGCGATGCGGGCTCTTCGCGCGGCGGCCCAGAAAGCGTATGATATGCGCTGGGGAAAGCGTTTTGTAACTACAGAGAGGCGGAGGTAAACCCATGGCTGTTTCGTTGAGACTGCAGAGGATCGGCAAGCCGCATCAGGCCTATTACCGGTTGGTGGCCATCCACCGGACGCGCGGGCCTCACGGCAAGCCCCTGGAGGTGCTCGGCTCCTACAACCCTCGGGGAGAGAAGACCAAGGACAAGGTGGTCTTCAAGCTCGACCGGGTGGACTATTGGATCAAGAACGGCGCCCAGGCCACGGAGACCGTTTCCTCGCTGGTCAAGTCGGCCCAGAAGGCGGTCGCGGTGAAGAAATGACCGAGCATAACGCGCAGGAAATGGTCGCATCCGAGTGCGTCGGGGAGCGACCATGAAGGAACTGACTCTGCATCTGGCCAAGCAATTGGTGGATAAGCCGGACCAGGTGGAGGTGACGGCCACCGAGGAAGGGAGCCTGACGCGCCTGGCCATGCGGGTGGCCGAAGAGGACAAGGGCAAGATCATCGGCAAGCAAGGCAAGGTGATCAAGGCCATCCGCGCGGTGGTCGGCGCCGCGGCCGCCAAGTCCAAGCGCACCGTCGTGTTGGACCTCGAATAAGGCCCCCGCGCCGGGCGTCATGAGGACCCCCTCCGGGAAGAGGCGCGTCGGCCGCCCGAGGCTGAGGGTGGACATCCTCACCCTCTTCCCGGGCATGTTCGAGCCGTTCCTTTCCTCGAGCATCCTGGGCCGGGCCCGGGAGAAGCGCCTCCTCGAGGTCGGCCTCACCGACTTGCGCGAGTTCGCCTCGGACCGGCGCCGCACCGTCGATGACCGCCCTTACGGCGGCGGTTCGGGCATGGTGCTCCTGGCCGAGCCGGTCTATCAGGCCCTGCGCAAGGTCCGCCGCCGCGGGAGTCTCGTCATCCATCTCTCCCCCCAGGGCCGGACCTTCGACCAGGGCCTGGCCCAGGCCCTCTCCCGCGAGCGCCATCTGGTCCTCCTCTGCGGGCATTACGAGGCCATCGACGAGCGCGCGCTCGAGAGCGTGGACATGGAGGTCTCGCTCGGCGATTTCGTTCTGACCGGGGGCGAGGCCGCGGCCATGGCCGTCATCGACGCGGTGGCGCGCTTGCTCCCGGGCGCCCTCCCCAAGGAGGACGCGCTGACGCGGGAGTCCTTCGGCT
>CAYWAR010000524.1:0-1570 GCA_964455765.1 uncultured Elusimicrobia bacterium | reverse complement strand
TCCCCGGACCTCATCATCCTCGACTTCATGCTCCCCGGCATGGGGGGCTTCGAGGTGCTCAAGGACCTCCAGATGGGCGACGCGCGCTCGACCCCGGTGCTCGTCATCACCGGCCGCCGCATCGACCGCCAGACCGTGGACATGATCCGGCAGGAATCCAACGTGAAGGAATTCATCGAGAAGCCCATCAAGCCGGCCGTGCTCACGGCCCTGCTGCACCGCATCCTCAAGACCCGCCCGCCGGAGATCCGCCGCACCACGGACCGCGGACCTCTCTCCAGCAGCTGGTGACCCCCGTCGTCAAACGCGTCCTCCTCGTCCTCGGCGCGGCCTGCGCCGTCTACGCCATGATCTACGCCGACCTCGTCCTGCGGGCCCGCTCCGCCTACCTGGAAGGCGAGAAGTTCATGGAGTGGCACCGCGATCCCGGGGCGAAGAAAGCCTTCTTCGAGGCTCAGTTCGAGCGGGAGAAGGCGGGGCTGGACGCGGAGAAAGCCGCCGGCCGCATGGCCGAGGCCGAGCACCTTCAGCGCGTCAAACTGGAGCGCTTCCGGGCCGATGAGGCGGCCGCGGAGAGCTCGCTCAAATACGCCTATCACTGGTACAAGACCGCCGTGGAGCTGTTCTCTCCTCCGCGCAGCCGCTGGGTGCGCCTATCCGAGTCGAAGATGGCCGAGGCCAAGGAGCTCTGGAAGAAAGAGCTGGACTCCAAGAAGATCCCCTACGAAGAGTACATGCTGGAGTAAGGGCTCCCCATGGCCCGCCGCCGCAAGTCCCTCGCGTCCCGTTTTTTCAATCCGGCCCTGGGCGTGGTCCTGGCTCCGGCCGCGGCCCTCTGCCTGCTGGCCGCCCTCGGCGCCCTGTGGGACGCCGCCGGAGCGCGCAAGGCCTCCGCGTGGTTCACCGCCGGCTTCCTCGGCTACGGCGGCCTCTACTCCTTCGGCTTTCTGCGCCTGCGCCGCGCGTATGTCCTGGCCCATGAGATGACGCACGCGGCCGCGGCGTGGATGATGGGGGAGAAGGTATTGGGCCTCTCGGTGGGAAAGGAGAGCGGGCACGTGGACCTCTCCCGCTCGAACCTCTTCATCTCCCTGGCGCCCTACTGGGTCCCTTTCTACGCCTTCGCGGCCGTGCTGGCCTTCCGCTTGGCCTTCGGCGAGCCGGCCCCGCCCGCGGCCAAGCAGGCTTTCCTCCTCGTCATGGGGGCCGCCATGGCCTTCCATCTCCTTCATACCGTCGAGTCCTTGTGGACCGCGCGCCAGAGCGACCTCGATGGCGCCGGTCCGGTCCTTTCCCTCTCCCTCATCGGCCTGCTCAACGGCCTGCTCCTGCTGGCCGCGCTCAAGAGCCTATTCCCCTCCACGGTCTCGGTGAGCGGAAGCCTGAACTGGGCTTGGGGCGCGTCCTCATCGGCGTGGGCTTCTCTCCTGCGGGCGGTCTCCTAGGATGGCTTCGGGGATGAGCGCGGAACTCCTGCGCAAGGCCTTCCACCTGCTCAGCCTCATCTATCTGGCCGCCTATCATCTCCTGGGCCGCCCCATGACGCTGGCCCTGCTCGCGGCCTGGATCG
>CAYWAR010000523.1:0-1574 GCA_964455765.1 uncultured Elusimicrobia bacterium | reverse complement strand
GAGTCGCAGGCCCCGGGCTTCGGCCAGACCAAGTCCTACGAGCGCCAGCAGTCCTTCCCCAGCTCCTTCGTCAAAAGCCTGTCGGTGACCATCGTGATGGACAACAGCGTGACCCCCGCGGAGCGGGCCGCCATCACGGACCAGATGCCCAAGGTGCTCAACTTGAACATCGGCCGGGACTCGCTCCAGGTCGTGCAGATGCCCTTCGCCCCGGCCTGGAAGACCATCTGGTACCAGCCGGAGGCCATGAGCATCCTCTTCAAGTACGGCCTCATCGCCCTCATGACCCTGACCACCCTCATCGTCGTCGCGGCCTGCTTCCTCAAGCTCGCCGAGGCCATGGACTCGATGGCCCAGGCCCAGGCCCACCAGCTCCAGATGGACTTCGGCCCCAACGAGGAGAAGAAGGAAGGGGAGGAAGGGGCGGAGGGGGAGAAGAAGGAGGGCGAGGCGGCGGAGGCCGAGGTCCTGCCGATGAAGGTGGCCTTTAACGTCAACCTCCACCAGATCGACACCCTGCTCGAAATCCTCCGCGGCCAGGACCCCGAGAACCTGGCCCTCATCGCGGCCCACCTCAAGCCCGAGGTGAAGAAGGCCTTCCTTGCCCGCCTGCCCCCGCGCACCTACAGCGAGGTCCTCCTCAATATGGGTTCCATCCGCTTCATCGAGCCCGACATGGTGCAGACGGTCAAAGACGAGCTCGAGCGGCGGTTGGACTCGGCCGTCGGCGGCCGCAAGGACCTTTTGGACCTGATCGAGGAGTCCGACATGAAGGCCAAGCGCGAGCTCCTGCGCCTGCTCGAGGGGCGCGACCCGGAGCTCTACGCCCTGGTGCGCTCGCGCGTCCTGCTCTTCGAGGACGTGGCCTTCCTCGAGCCCCGCGACTGGTCGATGGTGATGGGCACGGTCAGCCTCGAGCAGTGGGCCTCCGCCCTCCACGAAGGCGAGGAGCGCGTGCGCGACGGCCTGCGCGCTCAGATGCTCCCCAAGACCTGGGCCATCCTCGAGCAGATGATCTCGGGGACTCGCCCGACGCCCGGCGCGGTGGCCAAGGCCCAGGAGCAGATCGCCGGAGCGGTCTTGAAGCTCGTCGCCCAGGGCCGCATCCAGAACCCCGCCCTGCGGCGCGGCCAACTGTCGGGTCCCGAGGCCGTCGAGGCGCAAGCCGCCTAAACTATGCCCAAAGTAGACCGCCTTCTAGCCCAGCTCCGGGGCGAGACCCTCCCCGAGGAGGCCCCTCCGCCGGAGATGGCCGCCGAGGGCGGCTCCGCTACTGTGCCCAGCGGCGAGTTCGAGGCTCTTAAGTCCAAATTGGCCGAGCTCGAGGAGAGGCTGGGGCAGATGTCGGCCGCGCCTCCGCCGATGGACATGCCGGCGGAGCCCCCGCTCGAGGAGGTGCCCCCCGCCGCGCCGCCCGAGCCCCCGCCCACGCCCCCTTCGGCTCCGACCGAACTGACCTTGTTCATGCAGACGCGCATGGAGCTCCTCGAGCGCAAGCTGGACTTGGCCCAGCAGGAGGCCCTGCGCGCGGGGCTCATGCTCCGGGAGCGCGAGGAGGCCCAGCGCCGGGCCCA
>CAYWAR010000522.1:0-1574 GCA_964455765.1 uncultured Elusimicrobia bacterium | reverse complement strand
GCCGCCCTCCGCCGCGCCCTTGTTGGCCGCTTCCATGATGCCCGGCCCCCCGCCCGTGACGATGACGAAATGCTTGTGGCCGTTGCCTTGGGAGGCGCGGGTCACGATGGACCCGAAGCGCCGCGCCTCCTCGTAATACCGGGAGAGCGCCAGCAGATGCTCCTCGGCCGAAAGGGCTTCCTGGAGGCGCCCGTCCTTCGGGCGCTTGGAGAGGGCTTGCCGGGCGTTGAGAGCCCGCCGCCGCGCCGTCGCCGGGTCGTTGATGCGCGCGCTGCCGAAGACCACGACGGTGGACTCGATGCCCTGCTCGACGAGCGACATCTCGGGCTTGAGCAGCTCCAGCTGGAGGCGCACGGGCCTGAGCTCCTCGCGGGCGAGGAAGCCCAGGTCGCGGTAGGCCGGGCTATAGTTCGGCGAGCGCAGCAGGGACCGGGCCATGGCGGCCTGGCGGGATTTCGGCGGGCATTTTCGGTTCATTCTCGCTCCGTTCATTTCAAGAGCCGGAGGCTCAATTCCGGCGCGTAGGTCACGGCGATGAGCATGGCGACATGGATGAGCCAGAAAGGGAAGCTCGCGGAGTAGAGCTTGAGCAGGGGCGCCTCGAAGCGGCGGTTGGAGAGGAAGAGGTTGAGGCCCAGCGGGGGCGTCATGTAGCCGATCTCGAGGTTGAGCAGGAAGATGACTCCCAGGTGCACGGGGTCGATGCCGTACTGGGCCGCGATCGGGACGATGATGGGGACCACGATGATGATCGCGGAGAAGATCTCCACCATGTTGACGACCAGGAGCAGAAGGTTGAGGAGCGCGAGGAAGGCCGTCTTCGAGGACACGATCAGGTGCATCCAGGCAAATAGCCTCTCCGGGGCTTCGGCGTCGATGAGGTAGTTGGTCAGTCCCAGCGCGGTCCCCAGGACGAGGAGGATGGCTCCGACGAGGGCCATGCTGCGCACGGCGATGTCCGGCAGATCCCCCAGGGACAGGTCCCGGAGGACGAAGACCTCGGCGGCGAGGACGTAGAACGCCATGACCGCGGCGGCGTCGGTGGCGGTGAAGAAGCCGCCGTAGATGCCTCCGATGATGAGGAAGGGCAGGGGGATTTCCCAGGCCGCGGCCCGCGCGGCCGACCGGAGGGCTCTCCAGGAGAAGGGGATGCGCGCGACGCCGGCGCGCAGGCCGGCGAGGACGCTGTAGGCGGAGAGGGCGGCCAGGAGGATGAGGCCCGGCAGGGCGCCGGCCAGGAAGAGCTTGTCGATGGAGATCTTGGCCACGAGCCCGTAGAGGATGATGGGCAAGGACGGAGGGAAGAGGAGGCCCAGGCTGCCGGTGCAGGTCAGCAGGCCCAGGGAGAACTTCTCCGGGTAGCCCTGCTCCTTGAGCATCGGGTAGAGGAGCCCGCCCAAGGCGATGATGGTGACCCCCGAGGCGCCGGTGAACGCCGTGAATACGGCGCAGCAGGCCAGGCCGACCACGGCGAGGCCGCCCGGGACCCAGCCGAAGAGCGCGGAGGCCAGGTCCAAGAGGCGTTTGGGAGCCCTGGACTCCGCGAGCAGGAAACCCGAGAAGGTGAAAAGAGG
>CAYWAR010000521.1:0-1586 GCA_964455765.1 uncultured Elusimicrobia bacterium | reverse complement strand
GCACAGGCGCAGGGTCTCCTCGAACCTCTTCTCCGGGTAGACGTAGACGGTGAGCGCCGGGCCGAATATCTCCTCACACATCGTCTTAAAATCCGGCTTGGAGGCCAGGATGACGGTGGGCTCGATGAAGTAGCCCTTCTCGGAGTCGGATTTGCCGCCGAAGAGGATGCGGGCTCCGTTCTTCGGCTTGGCCTCCTTGAGATAGGCCGTGATGGACTCGTAGGCGTTCTTGTCGATGACCGCGTTGAAGAAGTTCGTGAAGTCCTCCGGGTCGCCCATCTTGACCCGGGAGAGCTGCTCTCCGAGCTTCCTGCGCAGGCTCGGCCACATCGAGTCCGGGATGTAGGCGCGCGAGGCCGCCGAGCATTTCTGCCCCTGGTACTCGAACGCGCCCCGCGTGAGGGCCGTGGCCACGACGTCGACATCCGCGGAGGCGTGCGCGATAAGGAAGTCCTTTCCGCCGGTCTCGCCGACCAGACGGGGGTAGGTCTTGTAGGAGCCGATGCGGTCGCCCACGGTCTTCCACATCCAGTTGAACACCCCGGTCGATCCGGTGAAGTGGATGCCGGCGAGGTCCGGGCTGGCGAGCACCGCGCCGCTGATCTCCGAGGAGGAGCCCGCGACCAGGTTGATGACCCCGTCGGGAAGCCCGGCCTTGCGCAGGATCTGCAGGATGTAGTGGGCGGTGTACATGGTGCTGGCCGCCGGCTTCCAGACCACGGTGTTGCCCATCAGGGCGGGCGCGGTGGGCAGGTTGCCCGCGATGGCCGTGAAGTTAAAGGGAGTGACCGCGAAGACGAATCCTTCCAGCGGCCGGTAATCCACATAGTTCCACACGCCGCGGGAGGAACGGGGCTGGGTCTCGTAGATCTGCTCCGCGAACCGGGGGTTGTAGCGCCAGAAGTCGGTGAGCTCGCAGGCGGAGTCGATCTCGGCCTGATAAGCGCTCTTGGACTGGCAGAGCATGGTGGCCGCATTGAGCACGGGCCGATAGGGCCCGGCCAGCAGTTCGGCCGCCTTGAGGAACACGGCCGCGCGTTCATGCCAGGGAGCGCGGGCCCAGTCTTTGCGGGCCTTGAGCGAGGCCGCGATCGCGTCCTTGACGGTTTTCGCGTTGCCCATGTGATAGCGGCCGATGAGCCGGCCGTGGTCGTGAGGGGGCCGGCAATCGCCAAGCTTGCCCGTGCGCACTTCCTTGCCCCCGATGAACATCGGGATGTCGATGCGGGAGGAGCCCATCTCCTTGAGCTTGGCTTTGAGGGCGTCCCGCTCGGGGCTCCCGGGGGCGTAGTCGAGGATGGGTTCGTTGACCGGCTGGGGCACTCCGAATCTGGCGTTCATGGATCCTCCTGAAGCGACGGCGGCTATTCTACTCATTTTCCCGGGCGAAAGCCCTCGACTGGATCATGGTCATTGACCGGGATCAAGCAACGATCTTGACCGGGGTCCACGCGCCGGACCCGCGGGAGGCGCTATACTTTCAGCGTGATGAAGAAAGCCCTGCTGGTCCTGGCCGCCTCGGCCGCGTGGACCCCTCTGCGGGCGCAGAGCGTCTCTTTCCCGGTCGCCCCCATGCAGACTGTCGG
>CAYWAR010000520.1:0-1601 GCA_964455765.1 uncultured Elusimicrobia bacterium | reverse complement strand
CGGGGGGGCACCAGAGCATTCCTCAATGCTCTCGTGCCCCCTGACTCAACGACCCACTTCGACGATCACCCGCCGGGCTGGAGCGGGAACGGCCCCGATGCGGACGGCACGACCGTCACGACGAACGGCGACCGGACCGACGACGGCACGCGACCGACCGGACCGAACGACACGACCACGGCAGAGGACGGCACCGACGACACCCGGCCGCGATACCTTGCGGCCGCCCGACTTCACAAGTATAGCCGGATTCCCTGTTTTGTCAAGACCCAGATTAGGGAAGTCCCCAAATGGGATGCCATTGCGGCTGGAGGCGGGCGTCGTCGAGCTTTTCGCGGCAGAGCTTGAGGAGGGCCAGGACCCTCCTGGGCGGCATGGCCCGCACCCAACACCCCTTTTCGCGGAGGGAAGGGACCCGGGTCGCGGGCTGGAGGTAGAGGCGCACTCCCGGAAAATCCTCCAGGAGCCCGATGAGCTCGAGCACCTCTTCCTCCCGGGTGTTGCCGGTCAGGATGGTTTTG
Source organism: uncultured Elusimicrobia bacterium (assembly GCA_964455765.1). Classification (GTDB taxonomy): domain Bacteria; phylum Elusimicrobiota; class Elusimicrobia; order UBA1565; family UBA1565; genus CAYHRV01. The sequence continues at coordinate 1,080 of CAYWAR010000520.1, read as the reverse complement.
ACGAAGGTCTTCTCCGGCGCGACCGAGAGGAAAGCCCGATGCGCCCGCCAGAAAGCCCCTCCGGCGTCGGAAGAGAGCTTCACGTCCATGGAGATGCAGTCGGCCAGAGCCGCGACGCGCCGGAGCTCGCCGGCCAGCGTGCCGTTGGTCTCCAGGCAGTTCTCGAGCCCCTCTCTCCGGGCCCAGGCCATCATGCCTTTAAGAAAGGGAGCGAAGAGGAGCGGCTCGCCGCCGGTCCAGGAGACCGCCGCGTGCGAGCGGCCCGCGCATAAGCGCAGGATGTCTTCCTTAAGACCATCCGACCCGCGCACTTCGCCGGCCGAGCGCGGGATGCTCTTGGGCTCGTCGCAATAGCCGCAGAGGAGGTTGCAGCCTCCAAAGCGCACGAAGACCTGCCTTTCCCCCAATCGCGCGCCCTCGCCCTGGATGGAGGAGAACACCTCCAAGACGCGCGCGAATTCGGCTCCGGGCTTCACGCCGGGTCCTCCATCCCCGCCTCCTGAAATCCCTTCGCGCGGAGCCTGCAGGAGTCGCAGGTCCCGCAGGGCCTGCGCCCGCCGCGGTAGCAGGACCAGGTCAGGCCCATGGGCATCTCGAGCTTGCGCGCCAGGCGCACGATGCCGGCCTTATCGAGCTTCAACAAGGGGGCCAGGACGGCGAGCCCTTTCCCCTCCACTCCGGCGCGCGTCCCCCGGGCCAGGACGCGGTCGAAAGCGCGCAGGAAGCCGGGGCGGCAGTCGGGATAGCCGCTGCTGTCGAGGCAGTTGGCGCCCAGGACCACGGCCCGGGCCCCGCGCGCGTCCGCGAGACTGGCGGCCAGCGCGAGCAGGATGGAGTTGCGAGCCGGCACATAGGTGCTGGGTATCGCGCCCCGCCCTATCTTGGAGAGCGGGGTGTCGGGGAGGCTCTTGGAACGGTCGACTAAGGAAGAGACTGAAAGCCACGGAAGCTTCAAGTCGATCTCTACGAGGGAAACACGCGCGGCGCGGGCCACGGCCCGCGCCGCGGCCCTCTCGCGCGCCAGCCGTTGGCCCTAGCCCACGCAAACGGCCCTGCCGCCCCCCCCCCCGCACCCGGCCC
>CAYWAR010000519.1:0-1603 GCA_964455765.1 uncultured Elusimicrobia bacterium | reverse complement strand
AAGGCCGGGTAGAGGAACTCCAACGCGGGATTGTCCTGACGGCGCCCGCCGCGGACGCGCAGCCGCTGGAGGAGGCACGACGGGAGACGGCCCAGGCCAAAGCCGACCTGATGACGACCCTGGCGGCGCTTCGAAAACACGAGGAAGAGCTCACTGTTTTGAGGCGTCCCGCCGCGCCGGCCCCGCAGGTCCCTCCTCCCGGCGCGGACCTCCAGGCCTCCCGCAAGGCCTGGCTGGACGCCATCCTGAAGGAGCTCTCGAAGGCCTAGGGTTTTTCCTGGACCACCTTGAGGAAGCCCCACATGGGCAGGAAGATCCCCAGGGCCAGGAAGAGGATGAGGCCGCCCATCAGGATCGTGATCATGGGCTCGATGGCGGCCGTCAAGCCCTCCACGGCCTGTTGGACCTCGGCATCATAGTGGGAGATCAGCGGCTCCAGGATCTCCGCCATGCGTCCGCTCTTCTCGCCCACCGAGAACATCTGGGCCATCAGGGCGGGGAGGCGCCGGTGCTCCCGGAGCTGCTTGGAGAGCGGCTCCCCGCGCTCGACGCCCTTGCGGGCCTCCAGGATGTCGGTCTCCAGGACCTTGTTTCCCATGGCCTCTGCGGAGATCTCGAGGTTGTGGAGGATGGGCACCCCCGACTCGTTCAGGGTGTTGAAGGTCTGCAGGAAGTTGGAGATCGAGCTCTTGAGCTGCAGGGGGCCTAGGGCGGGCAGGTGGAGCTTGACCTGGTCCCAGAAGCGGCGGCCCGCGGGCACCCGGTAGCTTCCCAGGACCATCGCGACCAGTGTGAAGAGGGAGAGGAGGGTGAGGGGGGCGTAGGTCGAGACGGCTTCGTGGCAGGCCAGCATCATCCGGGTGGGGAGCGGCAGCTCCGCCCCGTAGCTGCCGAAGAGCCCCATGAACTTGGGGACCACGAAGCGCAGGAGGAAGAAGAAGGCCGCGGCGAAGGTCACGAGCACGATGAGCGGGTAGCGCAGGGCGGATTTCACGGCGTTGTGCCGCTTCAGGGAGACCTCCATCGTGGAGGCCAGGCGGGTGAGGACCAGCAGGACCTCGCCACGGTCGAACTTGTTCGGCGAGGGGTCCGCGTAGGGATCGACTGCGGAGGGGAAACCCGTGATCCGGCTCGTGTTGTACTCGGCCCAGGACGGATTTGGATACAGTGGAATCGCGGGCGCCTCGGCCACGAAGATGCGCTGCAGCTCGTCGCACAGCCGGTGCTGCGCGGCCGGATCGGGTTCGCGCTCGAACGCAGTCAGTGCCGCGTCGGCCGCCGGGCTTGGCGACCACTAGGCGATCCTTGCCCCAGGTCTCCTTGTCGAAGAAGTAGCCCGAGCCCAGGCCGCGCGAGCGATAGAGGGCGTCGTTGTCCTTGTTGGCGCGCTCATAGCGTTCGACATCGACGCCGATGTCGTCGAGCACGGTCTTGGCCCACTGATTGTAGCGCTCAGGCGACTCGATGTTCAGCGTACCGCCGTTGATCACCAGCAGCTTGCCGTCGACACGGAACTCGTTGCGCTTGGCGTGACCGCCAAAGTCGTCGTGGTTCTCCAAGATCAGCACGCGGGCGTCCGGGCCGACGTCCTTCAGGAAGAAGT
>CAYWAR010000518.1:0-1607 GCA_964455765.1 uncultured Elusimicrobia bacterium | reverse complement strand
AGAGCCCCCTCCTTTGGGGGAAAACTATAGCACGGAGGGGGGTCATGGCTGCTTCTCAGGCTCTAAGTAGCGTTCAGTCTGCGAAGGTCCGTCACGAGAACCAGCGGCCGCAGCTCCAGCCGCTTGCTAGACGCCGGCCTTTACAAGAGTCTCCGGAATTCCTCGGACGAAAGGCCGGCATCGCGAACGATGCCACCCATGGTGTAGGCATTCACAGGATTGTGTCGCGGGATGGTGAGAATGCGGCGTCCTGATGGTTGACGCCGGGGATCTTCGGCATGTCTAGGGGGCGACTTCAACCTCGCGGACGACCGCGCCCTCCAGCAACTCCTCCCGAGCGGCGAGATACTCGCGAATCGCGTCCTGGATGTTCTCCAAGGACTTCCCGCTCAGTCGCGCCCTGTGACCAGCAACCCGGAAGGCCCGGAACGGACACGCTGTAGCCTTCGTCTGTCTTGCGCAGCGCAATCTTATACTTCATTGAAGCCTCCCAACGCGAAGTATACCCCAAGACCGGGTTGCCGCCTAACGTGATTAGAAGCCTAACGGCCGGAGGGCTGGAGCAGCGCGTTCAGGAGGGCGCGGCCGGCGTCGGACGTCCACCCCCGGGTCCCGATGGCCCGGCCGACCAGCTTGCCGTCGCGCCCGACGAGCACCACGGTGGGGGTGCCGGTCACCCGGTACGCGGCCGTGACCGAGCCGTCCCGGTCGAGCAGAACCGGAGACGTGACCTTCTTCTCCTTGATCCAGGGCGCCACCACGCCCCGGCCTTCCTGGATGTTCACCGCGAGAACCGCGAGCCCCCGCGGGCCGAACTCCTTGTGCATCTGCTCGATGGTCGAGGGCAACTCCCTCGTGCAGAAGGGTCACCAGGTGGCCCAGAAGTAGAGGAAGACGGGCTTGCCCCGGTAGTCGGCGAGCGAGACCTTCTTGCCGTCCAGGCTCTCGAGCGTGAAGGGGGGAGGGTCCTGGCCCAGCAGCGGGATGAGCTGGAGGTCGAAGAGCAGATCCTCCAGGTCCGCCGCCTCGGCCCCCACGGGGCCGGGCGCCGCGAGAAGGGCGATGAGCAGCAGGCCCGCCGCCAGGGCCTTTCCAGCTTGAGTTGCTTGTAATATGGCGATCAATCACTTGCCTCTTTTCCTAACGGGCTCCGGCAGCGAGAGCACATATTGAATACTTGCTTTCACCCAAAGCCGAAGGGTTTTCATGTCACCTAACATGGTCCTAGGTACGACAACGTAGCCTTTCTTAATTGGCCCTTCAGAAAAGTACCGAAGTGGCTTCGCACCTTCGTGTCTCATCAAGGTATTTCGTAATTCTTCTGGTAACTTTATCGCGAGACCTACGGGAGTTAGTGACATACAAATCTTTCCATTTGCATAAATAGCCGCTCCACTGAAGAAATGTTTGCACTCCAGTCTAACGTTCTTGAATCTTCCCGGAGCCGCCTGCCCTATTAGAGCGGCTAATTGTTCTAAATATTCCGTTGCCACGGCCGACAGAACCCTTACGGGCGGATGTACACATACCCCTGTTCCACCAGCTCGACTATCCCTGCCCCCAGGCGGGAAAGCCCGCCGCCACCGCCACCACCAACACCCCCAGCA
>CAYWAR010000517.1:0-1622 GCA_964455765.1 uncultured Elusimicrobia bacterium | reverse complement strand
GCGCCAGGAGCAGAGCCAATGCTTTGCGCTCGATCCCAGCCAGCCGCTTGAGCCGATCCTCCAATTCGGCGTCGGGCAAATGTCCCACCACGAGAGGAAACCGCGCGGGTCCTTCAATCCTTTCCAGATTCGCCCCATCCATGCCCTCCAGTACGGATGAGTCCTCAAAAAGTTCCCTCTTTCCGGCATGTGCGGCTATCCTTGAGGATAGCCGCCGCACTACGACTATGGACGCTTATCTGCCCGGCCGGTTCTCCAGCGGCATCCAGTCATGTGTCTGAGATATCTATTGACAAAAACGGACATTCCTGGTATATATTGAGTCCCGGCCGGCCGCAACGCCGGAGCCGCCGAGTGTTCGCCTTGCGCGAACGCTCGGCGCATTTTTTTGGGGGGGCGGACCCCGGCCGCCGAGCGGCCGCGGAAGATGCAGGGCGGAATCGAGGGAGGTCTTATGAGGAAATCGGCTCTTGCGCTCGTTTCAACCGGGGTGTTCTTCTTCGCGGGGCGGGCCGTCGCCGCGCCCGCGGGAGCGCCGTCCATGCTCTCGGTCCCCGCGCCCGGGGAGAAGGGCCTTCCCTTGCCCTCTCTGCTGCCCTTGCCCCGCGAAACGCGTCCCCTGCCCGCTCCGGGAGACAGGCTGCCGGCCCCCTTGGCGGCCCCCAAGGAAGAAAAGACCCAGCGTCCCCTGCAGGTCAACGGGTTGCTCCTCGACTCCCGCGGCGCTCCCTTGAACGGCGTCTTCCTGCTCCAGTTCCGCGTGGTGGACCCGGCCATGGACGGCTGGGAGCTCTGGCGGACTTCCCAATACGTCCCGGTCAAAGACGGGGAATACCACGCGACGCTCCGCGTTCCCAAGGAATTGACTCCTGCGGGCATACCGCCGGGCTGGCGCGTCCTGGCCGAGCCCCCGCAAGGGACGAATTGGACGGTCAAGAGCCTCCCCTTCTTCGTGCAGGTCGGCTCATTTTCCAAGGAGAGGCGCGCGCGCAAGCTCGCCGAGGCGCTGGCCCCGGAGTTCTCCCGCACCTTCGTCGTGGCGGCCAAGGTGCAGGAGGAGGACATGCACCAGGTCCGGATCGGACCCTTCGAGCTCAAGAACGACGCGGAGGACGCGGCCTGGTGGCTCAACTCCATCGGCCACGAGGCGATAGTTGTAAAAGCGGATAGATAGGTAAGCCGGGGGCGCCGTAACCGGAGCCCCCGGCTTTTCCTTTTTGCAGATCCTCACAACGCCGCGGCCAGTAAGGCCGCGGTCGTTGTTATTTCAGCCTGTCTGCTTCAACCATCCCCTTCCCCTGCTGGTCGGCGGTGAGCTTCCCCAGGGGCACGGCCGCGGCCGCGAGCGCGTCGCGCACCGCCTTGGGCCCGGAGGCTCCCAAGGACACGGCCAGCGCCGCCAGGCCCGCCACGTGCGGGCAGGCCATGGAGGTCCCGGAATGTTTGGCGTAGCCCCCGCCCGGAGCCAGCGAGGTGATCTCATGGCCCGGGGCGATGACCGCGATCTCCGGGCCGGTGGTGGAGAAGAAAGCCAGCTTGTCCTCCTTGGTGCTCGCGCTCACCGCGATGCTCTGGGGATAGCGCGCCGGGGCCGAGACCGGGGCGTCCGGGTCGTTGCCCGC
>CAYWAR010000516.1:0-1632 GCA_964455765.1 uncultured Elusimicrobia bacterium | reverse complement strand
GTCCGCTTTCTGGATGAAGGTCGCCGGCGTCAACGATTATGGGATGGCCCTCGGGAACATGCTCGCCTTGGCCCTCTGGACGGTCGCGCTCTATTGGGCCGGGCTCCGGCTCTTCGACCGGCGGACCGCGCTCTGGTCCGCCGGGCTCTGGCTCTCTCTTCCGATACTCCAGGCGGGCTATGTCCAGTACGGCTACGCGGAGCTCCTCTACGGACCCATGCTCCTGGTCCTCCTCGTCTTGCTGACGGAATCCTCCTCAAACGCGGCCTCGCGATCCACCCGGCGCCTGCTGGCCCTCGGGACTCTCTGCGGCCTCACCTATCTCCAGCGCTACAGCTTCGCGCTCTGGCTTCCCTTGATCGCGGCCCTCCCCCTCCTCCTGCGCTGGGGGAGCCCCTGGCGCTCGGGCGCGTGGCTCTTCTGCGGCTTCCTCCTGCCCGTCCTCCCCTGGGCGCTATGGTGGCGGCTGGCCGTCGGCCACGCCCCTTCCCTGCCCGCCCTCCAGCTCGCCGAAGGCGTGCTCAGCGCCGCGCCGATCATGGACTACCGGCTCACCTCCCTTCGCGACCTGGCCTCGATGGACGCGGCCGCGGCCCTGCTCTCCAAAGCCTGGCAGCAGTTCAACCGCTCCTTAAGCGACCTTCCGGGCATGTGGAACCTGGAATTGCTCTTCCCGTTCGCCGCGGCCGCGGTCCTCTTCGCGTCGGGGACGCGCAAGCGCTTCGCCCTGCTGGCCCTCGCCTTCTTCGGCTGGCAGCTCGCGGCGTTCTCCTTCCTCCACTACGAGAACTTGGTGTTCTTCGGGCACCGCTATTCGCTCTGGTTCTCCCCCGTCCTCCTGCTTTTCGCCGCGGACTTCCTGCTTGAATGGACCGAGAAGCACGGCAAGGCCTTGGCGCTCGCCGTCCTATTCCTGCAGGTCCAGCTCATGGGCTCTCTCTATGCCTTGAGATTCATGGACATGCGTTCCGTAGGCCCGGGACTCGATGTGTCCGCGCTCCCGGAACTCCGCTACGCCAGGGAGAACCTCCCTCCGGGCTCCCGGCTCCTCACCAATCTTCCCACCCAAGCCGCCTGGTACTCGGACAAACCCGCGGTGAACATCCCCAACGGCCTCGAAGACGCCCTGGCCATGATGCGGCGCCATCGCCTCGACCATCTCCTGCTCTCCGCCCACCCCAGCGGGGAACTCAACCGCTTCCCGGCGTGGATCCCGGTGCTGCGCGAGGACCCGCGCGCCCTGGCCATGCTGGGGGCCGAGGTCGCGGCGCGTTTCCCCTCCGGGGTGGTCTTCAAACTGAGGCACGAATAGGCCGCCGGCGAACCGATCCCGCCGCCCTGTCCCCAAAAAGCGAAATGCGGAATTCCTCGCAGGAATTCCGCATTTCGCGATACTCGTCGAAAGTTTGGACCTGAGCGGGATCGAACCGCAGGCTCGGCGCGCCCTTCGGGCAACGGCAGGGCGCCGACCCTTCTCCTGATACCGGTCAGCGAACCGATCCCGCCGCCCTGTCCCCAAAAAGTGAAATGCGGAATTCCTGCGAGGAATTCCGCATTTCGCGATACTCGTCGAAAGTTTGGACCTGAGCGGGATCGAACCGCTGACCTCCTGCATGCCATGCAGGCGCTCTC
>CAYWAR010000515.1:0-1650 GCA_964455765.1 uncultured Elusimicrobia bacterium | reverse complement strand
AGAGATCCTCCGCATACATCCAAAAAAGGGTGACGCCCATGATGGAGAACACGTCGCTCCACACATAAAGGGCGGGAGAGGCCCAGCGCCAGCCGCATCGGGCCAGGCCCCAGAGCAGGAGGAGGTTGGCGAGGAAGATGGAGAACACGCCCAGGAAGAGGGTCCGGCGCGGCAGGTCCGCGAACCTCGAAAAGACCCACACGGCCAGGCCCGTGACCAGGGCCGTTCCCATGTAGACCCACGGGAGTCCCGCCGCCCCGAAGTCGGAGAGGAGCAAGGCGCTGCGCACGGGCCTCAGGACGTAATACGACGCGAGGATGAGCGCATGCCAGAGGAAGAGAAGGGGCACGAGGAGGCGCCGGGGATCGGCCACGGCGTCCATGCTAGCAACTATTCACCCGGAAAAAATCTTACAATGGGCGAATGGAGAAGCCCACTCTCGTCCGCGGCCTAGGCCCCATCTCCGGCATCTGCCTGGTGGCGGGTTCCGTCATCGGCTCCGGCGTGTTTCTGGTGGCCGCGGACATCAGCCGCTCCGTCCCCTCTTCCTCGATGGCCCTGAGCGTCTGGGCCGTGGCCGGCCTGCTCAGCCTGCTCGGAGGACTTACCTTCGCGGAGTTGGGCGCCATGTACCCGGGCACCGGAGGCCAATATGTTTTCCTGCGCGAGGCCTTCGGCCGCCTTCCCGCCTTCCTCTACGGCTGGACACTCTTCCTCGTCATCCAATCCGGGACCATCGCCGCCGTTTGCATCGCTTTCGCCAAATTCCTCTCCGCCCTGGTCCCCCTCTCCTCCTTGGGCCAGAAATGGGCGGCCTCGGCGGCCATCATCCTATTGACCCTGCCCAATCTCCTTGGGGTCAAGAGGGGAGCGGCCCTGCTCGACGCCCTCACCAGTCTCAAGATACTCGCCCTGCTCGCCATCGCCGCGGCCGGACTTTGGGCCTCCACCGCCGCCGGGGCCGGACTCGGCCCCATCGAGAGCATCTCCGCGCCGGCCTACGGCGTGGGGCTCATCGCCGCGTTCTGGGCCTACGACGGCTGGAACAACCTGACCTTTGTGGCCGGGGAGATGAAGGATCCCCAGCGGAACATCCCGCTCTCCCTCATCGTCGGCCTGGTCTCGGTGACCCTCCTCTATCTGGGCGCCAACTTCGCCTATTACCGCGTCCTCCCTTCGGCGGCCGTGGCGGCGGCCGCGTTCCCGGCCGCGGACGCGGCGCGGGCCTTGGGCGGGGAGAGGGCGGTGCTCGCCGTTGGGATCCTCGTCCTGCTCTCCACCCTCGGCTGCGCGAACGCCATGGTGCTGGCCGGGCCCCGGGTCACCTACGCCATGGCCGAGGACGGGAGCCTCCCCCCCTGGCTTTCCTTCGTCCACCCGCGCTACCGGGTGCCCACCAACGCGCTCCTGGCCCAGATGGCCTGGTCCGTGCTCCTCGTCTGGTCCGGCCGCTACGACCAGCTCTTCACCTATGTCATCTCCGCGGGCTTCATCTTCTATGGCCTCACCGGGGCCGCGGTCCTGGTGCTCCGGCGCACTCGCCCGGACGCGCCACGACCCTACCGGGTGCCGCTCTACCCGTTTCTGCCCTGGCTCTATGTCCTTTTCTGCGCCGCCTTCGTGCTCAATTCCTTCCGGGAAAAGCCGGCC
>CAYWAR010000514.1:0-1659 GCA_964455765.1 uncultured Elusimicrobia bacterium | reverse complement strand
GACTCTATCGGAAAGCTCTTGAGATGGTCCCGGGGATCGGGCTGCCGCATTTCCCGGGAGAGGAGTACCGGGACAGCTATCAGAATTACGTGCTCCGCTCCAAGGACCGGGATGCCCTGCGCGCGCACCTGACCGAACGAGGGATCGAGACCCTGGTGAGCTGGCCCCGACCGATATGGTCTCATGGCGGGCTCAAGCTGGGAAAGCCCCGGCTTCCGGAAACGGAGCGCGTCTGCAAGGAGGTCCTTTCCCTGCCCATGAGCGCGGAGACGACGGAGGAGCACGTGGAGATCGCCGCCAAGGCCCTTGGGGACTTCCACAAGCGATGACAAGTCCAGCCGCCCGCCGCCTCTCCTTGAGCCGCCGCTGCGCGGACATCACCCAGTCCGAGATCCGGGCGATGTCGGTGGAATGCGAAAAGGCGGGGGGGATCAATCTCTCCCAGGGGGTATGCGACACTCCCGTTCCGCCCGAGGTGCGCCGGGGCGCCCGGGAAGCCATCGATGCCGGAGCGAACAGCTATACGCGTTTCGACGGCGTCGCCGAATTGAGAGAAGCCATCGCGGCCAAGCTCCGCGCCTACAACGGGATCGAATCCGATCCCGACGGAGAGATCGTCGTCTCCAGCGGATCGACGGGCTCGTTCTACAGCGCCTGCCTCGCCCTGCTCGATCCGGGCGACGAGGTCATCGTCTTCGAGCCCTACTATGGGTATCATGTCAGCACCCTCCTCTCCGTCGACGCCGCGCCCGCTTTCGTCCGCTTGCAAGCTCCGGATTGGAGCTTCGCTCCCGCGGACCTGGAGCGGGCGATCACTCCCAGGACCAAGGCGATCGTGCTCAATACGCCGGCCAACCCCTCGGGGAAGGTCTTCACCCGGGAGGAGCTCGGGTGGGTGGCCGAGTCCGCCATCGCCCATGACCTCTTCTTGTTCACCGACGAGATCTACGAGTACATCCTCTATGACGGCAGGCGCCACTTGAGCCCGGCCGCCATCCCCGGCATGGCCGATAGGACCGTCACCATCTCCGGCCTATCCAAGACCTTCAGCATCACCGGGTGGCGCATAGGCTACAGCGCGGCTCATCGGCGCTGGTCGGAGATGATCGGGCACATGAGCGACCTGATCTATGTCTGCGCTCCGGCTCCCCTCCAGGCAGGAGTGGCGAAAGGCCTCGTCGCCCTGGGAGAGGGATACTACAAGGGCATCCGCGATGAATTCGTGAAGAAGCGCGCGATGATATGCGGCGCGCTCGAGCGCGCCGGGCTCGCGCCTTGCGAGCCGCAAGGCGCCTATTACGTCCTTGCCGACGTTTCCAGGCTCCCTGGGAACACCGGGAAGGAGCGCGCCATGCATCTGCTGGCCAAGACCGGCGTGGCTTGCGTGCCGGGAGAGGCCTTCTTCCATCGCCCCGAGGATGGGGCGCGATTGGCGCGCTTCTGTTTCGCCAAGACCGAGGAGGAGCTCGCCGAGGCCTGCCGGCGCCTGGGAAAGCTTTGAGGCCGGCCCGAGGCGTCGCCCTCGCGGCCGGGCTCCTTCCCGCCCTGCTGGCTTCCTCCTGCTCCGAAGCGGACCTCTCCCATCGCTTCCCCATCGGCATATTCGGGGTCGCGGACCCGGGCCAGACCCATGCCGCTTTTGTGGGGTTCTTGTCCGGT
>CAYWAR010000513.1:0-1663 GCA_964455765.1 uncultured Elusimicrobia bacterium | reverse complement strand
CACGAACCCGCCGAAAGGAAGCACCTTGCCCCGGAACCCCGCGTCCCGAGAGCGGATGACCGACAGCGCGTCGCGCTCGGCCGCGGGGATGGAACCCCACCGGATCCTCCTGCGGCCCGCCGGGTCCTTGTAGACCTCAACCGCCGGTCCGCGCTCCTCCAAGCCGGCTTTCGGGCCGGGCGCGGGGGGCTTCAGGCGGGTCCGGAGAAGGTTCACGGCCCGGTCAACCTCCATATAGGGGTCCTGTCCCCAGGAAAGCTTGTACCCAGACGCGCTACAAAGCTCTTCCAGGAACGGGTTGACGCTCCCCTCCACCACCTCGACTCTCCTGATTCTGCTGTCCTTGAGCGCTTCCAGCGCGGCCAGGGCCAGCCCCCGCATCGTCTCCGCCGGGTCGAGGCCCAGGTCTCCGATCGCCCCTGAATCCACATAAAGGGCGGTCGCCCGGTCGTACGCAGCCCGGGATTTCTCGAAGGGAGAATCCGCCCCGGACGGCGATAGGGACCCCGCCGACAGGAATTTCATCGCGCCCTGGGAAAAAGCGAGCGGCGGGCCCGCGTTCTCCGCGTACGCGGTTTTCCGGTCGGTATCCATGAGGAAATCGGCCCGCCCCGCGTAAACAGGCTTTCCGCCGGAGGGGCTCAGGAACAGGTCGACCATGAGGTAGGGGAGCCCCTGGACGTTCCGCCGGGTCAGGAAAACCGCTTCCCCTCCGGGGACGCTGGCCCGGCCGATGCCGGCCGAGAGGATCTCCTTCATCATCTCGGGGCTGATCGTCAGCCAGAGGGGATCCCGCAGGCCCTGGGGGAAAGCGGGCTGGGCCCGCAGGAGGCCCGCCCGCAGGAAAGCCAGCGCATCCTTCTGCTCGAAGAAGAGCAGCTCCTTCGACCGGGCCGTCCAATGGGTCACTTTGGAGAGCGCCTCCAGGTGAGGGTTCAAATAAAGGGTGTCCACCCCAAACCAGCGCGTCTCCATCATCAGGACTGCGCAGAAAAGGAGGGCGTCGGAGACCACCCCCGTCTCCAGCCCCAGGCGCCGGATCGCGGTGCCATCGACATACAACCCTTCGCGCTCATGGTTGAAGCGGGATCTCCGGAGCGGGCTGAAATCCTCCTGGACACCGATGCGGTGGTCATGCCTGTACTGAGTGGCGAGGCTCTTGAAATCGCTCAGGTAATCGCCCGCTCCCTGGACGACGGAAGCCCGGGGTTCCCTGGAGAGGGCCAGGTCTCAGCGCCCCACGTAGAGATGCTCCCCGGAATCAAGGACAGCGAACAGGTCCACCAGGAGGCCCTTGTCTCCCTCCCGCAGGAAAAGGGCCACCTCGCGGTCTCCCATGCGGAACCTCAAAAACCCGTGATTCTGGAGCAGTTGGTCCCTGTCCTCAATCTGCTCTACCCACCGGCGCGGGTTGAACCAATCCCCCGAAGGCGCGGAGGGCTTCTCCACCGCCGGCTGAGATCCGATGGCCCGCCCCCGCCGGATCTGGCGGAGCTGGCCAAGGCGGAACGCCCGCTTCCTCTTGTCGATGTAGGCCTGGATGATCCACGGCAGGGCTTTCTTTCCGAACTCATCCAGCTCACCCGGCGTCTCCTCCAGGCCGGCGCGCGCGTAGTTCAGGCGGACCGGCCGCCGGAAATCGCTGGTGGCGTAGACCAGGTCG
>CAYWAR010000512.1:0-1663 GCA_964455765.1 uncultured Elusimicrobia bacterium | reverse complement strand
ACGCCGCTCGGCTCTCAAGCCGCCTGGTACCGCAGGCGGCTTTCCGAGACGCCCCCTCGGACGGACCCGGACCGGGACCCCCCGTTCAAACGCGGCATGAAGGACGGCTCAGTGTTTCCCCCTATCCGGGTTCCATCCGCCGGGTACGCGGTCGCCCCCGTGACGCGGGGACGCCGCTCGGCTCTCAAGCCGCCTGGTACCGCAGGCGGCTTTCCGAGACGCCCCGTCGGACGGAAGCCCGGGCCAGGACTCCCTCCCGATACACGGCGGCACATGGACGAAAGGCGGCTCAGTGTTCCCCCCTGTCAACGGGTGAGGATCAGGCTCGATCGGTGAAACGGGGTCCGGTGGGCGGCCGGTGGTATCAGAACGCGGTGTTCTACGAACTGCGGGTGCGGTCGTTCGCGGACGGGAACGGGGACGGGGTCGGGGATTTCAAGGGCTTGATCTCGCGCTTGGGCTACCTCAAGGGCCTGGGCGTCGACTGCCTCTGGCTGCTTCCCATACACCCTTCACCGCTCAAGGATGACGGCTATGACGTGGCGGATTATTACTCGGTGCATCCGGATTACGGCACGCTTGCGGATTTCAAGGCTTTCCTGCGCGAGGCGCATCGGCTCGGCCTGCGGGTCATCTTGGACCTGGTGCTCAACCATACCTCGGACCGCTGTGCCTGGTTCCAGGACTCCCGGCGTCCCGGCTCATCCAAGAGGGAGTGGTATGTCTGGAGCCCGGCCAAGACCCGGTACGCGGGAGTCCCGGTCATCTTCGAGGACTTCGAGGATTCCAACTGGACCTGGGACCGCGCGGCCGGAGCCTATTATTGGCACCGGTTCTTCCGTTCCCAGCCGGATCTCAACTTCGAGAACCCCGAGGTCCGCGAAGAGATGCTCAAAGTCGCGGAGTTCTGGCTGAAGCTTGGCGTCGACGGTTTCCGCTTGGACGCGGTCCCCTATCTCTTCGAGAAGGAAGGCACCCGTTGCCAGCATCTCCCCCGGACCCACGCCTATCTGAGGTCGCTGCGGCGTCTGGTCGAGGAGCGCTACCCGGGGCGATTGCTCCTGGCCGAGGCGGGCGGCAGGCCCAAGGAGATATTCCAGTATTTTGGGCGCGCGCCGGGGGATGAATGCCACATGGCCTTCCATTTCCCCCTCGCGGCCGAGCTCCTGCTCGCCTTGGCCGACGGGAGCGGCGCGTGCGTGCGGCGGGCCTTCCGTTCCCTTCCCCGGCCTCCGAGGGAGTGCGCCTGGGGCCTCTTCCTGCGCAACCACGACGGGGTGAACCTCTCCTTCCTGACCCCGGGCGAGAGGGATAGGGTGGTGCGGGCTTACGCGCCCAAGCCCGGAATGCTTCTGCATGACGAGCCCAGACGGCGGCTGGCCCCGATGCTCGGCAACGACGCGAGGAAGCTCCGCCTCCTTCACGCCTTGCTCCTCTCCCTGCCCGGGTCCCCGGTCCTTTATTACGGCGATGAGATCGGCATGGGAGAGGACTTGTCCCTGCCGGACCGCTTCGGCCTCAGGACCCCGATGCGTTGGCCGGATGCCCGGCGCCAGGAGGGTGATCCGGCCTCGATGCTGAGCTGGCTCAAGCGCGCCTTGGAGATACGCCGTTCTCATCCGGCATTCGCACGCGGTTCCCTGGATTTCCTTCCCGGCGGCGG
>CAYWAR010000511.1:0-1675 GCA_964455765.1 uncultured Elusimicrobia bacterium | reverse complement strand
GCCCAATCCGATGACCGATCACTTGGTAAAGAGGTTCCGTCTGCCGACGAAGGCCTAGTGCTCCGCTATCGTTTTCTCCGCTTCCAGCGGCCGGTGCGCCCACGGGCCGCCTCGTCGAGAGATTCATCGATCCTTGAGGTCTCCTTGGGCAATAGCCGCCTCGCCAGGTCTATCCACTCCGGGATGCTCTTCGAAAGGGCCGGGTCGTCGCCGCGGTTCTTCTTGCCGGAGCCGTCGTGGTCGGAGAGCGTGAGGTGGTAGATCCTGGCGACCAGGTACGCGTCATCGAGGTATCTGAACAGCCCGGAGCTCGATGAGGAGAGGAAGTCTATGGGGTTATATAGATAGCGCAAGGCGAACCTCTGCATGCGCAGGACCGGTAGGGGGAGGCCCGAACCGGCGCTCCATCTGCGCAACTGAGATATCATGGCCGGCAGGGCCAGGATCATCCGGCGCAGGGGCTGTCCGTAGCGGACCGCCTCGCGCGGCCCGGTCAGCCGCCGGATGGCCGAGGCGAAATGATTGCCCGGGTCCGCGGCCAGGACCTTCAGCCGCTCCCCGAGGGCTACCAGCATGAGGGAGCCTTCGAAGACCCGCCCGATCGATCGGCCATGTCTGCAGTATATCCCCGCTCCGGATATGTTAGAAAGTAGATAATCTATATGAAGAACATCAATTAAAACGAATAATCTACCGGTGCGCCTTGGATCCTCCAAGATATCGTGAGTTCCCCCCTCCCGCCAGGGGAAAATGGCGGATCGGAGGGAGTGCTCTTCGGCTTCTGGCCCGCCCGGAAGGCCTCCCAACTCTCCCCCATCGAAGCCCTGCGCTACGAATAGGCTAGAATCCTCTTTGGACCGTGGGGAGAGAAGAAGATTCCGAGTGGGTGCGGCGCGCGCGCGGCGGGGACCGCGACGCCTTTGCCGCCCTGGTGCGCGGCCATCATGTCCGCATACTGCGCCTGTGCCTCTCCATGCTCCGCGACCATTCCGACGCGGAGGACGCGGCCCAGGAGGCCTTCCTCAAGGCGTACAAGTCCCTCGACCGTTTCGCAGGGGACTGCGCCTTCTCCACCTGGCTGCATCGCATCGCCGCCAACCAGTGCCTGGATCTGCTGAGGAAAGCCTCCCGGCGGAGGACGGAATCCCTGGATGCCGAAGAGGACCCCTCGCCGGAGCCGGGCGCTTCCCTCGAGGCCGCGGACCTCGCGGCCCGGGCCTTGGCCGGGCTACCCGAGGACTATCGCCTGATCCTCGTCCTTCGGGAGACACAGGGCTTGAGCTACCTGGAGCTGGCCGAAACGCTCGAGTGCTCCCTGGATTCGGTGAAGGCGCGATTGCGCCGGGCCCGCGCGGCCTTGAAGGACGCGGCGCGACACTTTCACGGACGGGAAAACGTCTAACCCTATGAGGCTGCCATGAACCACTCGGAGCTCCGGGATAAGCTCGACGCCTATTACGACCGGGAACTGCCGGAGCGGGAAGCCCGCGAGATGGAGGCCCATCTCGGCTCTTGCGCGCCCTGCCGCCGCGAGCTCGAGGATTGGAAAAGCTTCGCGGGAGCCCTGCTCCATCCTCCGCCTCCGAGCGCATCGGAAGCCTTTGTCCGGCGCGTCATGGCCAAAATCCCTGACACGGAGGGCGAAGCGCCTCCCGGATTCCTCGCTTGGCGCTGG
>CAYWAR010000510.1:0-1676 GCA_964455765.1 uncultured Elusimicrobia bacterium | reverse complement strand
CTACGCCGGCGCCCCCCCCGGTGCCGGCCCAACCTCTGGCCGCTACGCCGGCGCCCGAGGCGCCCGTCCCGGGGCCGGCGCCTGCGGCGCCGGCCGTTGCTCCCCCGCCGGCGCCCGTTGCTCCCGCTCCTGTGGCGCCTGCGCAAGCTCCGGCACCTTCTCAAACAACGGGCGCCGCTGCGGCGGCGCCGGGGCCAACGGCGGCAGGGAAACCGGCGGCTCCTGTTGAAAGTGTCACACTGGCGCCCCAGCAGGCGGCCGCGCCGCCCGTTCAACCTGCCGTTCCTAAGCCGGCGTCCCCTCCGGTGCCGGTCCAACCTCTTGCCGCTAAACCGGCGCCCGAGGCGCCCGTTGCTCCTGCTCCAGCTCCTGTGCCGCCTGCGCAAGCTCCGGCGCCTTCTCAAACAACGGGCGCCGCCGCGGCGGCGCCTTCTGAGGGGGAGCTTCCGCCCGGCGACATCCCGGAGGGGACGGCCAAGAGCCAGATCCGGAGAGTCGTCCTCCTTTACAGCCCGGGCCTCGAAGCCGAGAAGGACACCTTCACCTCATTCCTGGCGGAGGTGGCGCTCGGGGTCGGGAAGAAACCGGTCTATCTGCGAAAAGTGATCGTACGGGAGTTGGCCCCGGACGCGGACATGAAGGCCCTGGCAGAAGAGGCCGTACGCGAACAGGCGGTGGCGGCCCTGGCCGTGCTCAAGGGGTTGCCGGGTCCGAAGCTCCAGGAGCTGGAAGAGGTCTTTTCGGGGGTCAACATCTCCCTTAGGACCGCGGAGCCCGATGAGGTCCAGAAGCGCTCGCTCGCCGTGGACATTATCGTGGACATCATGATGTCCCCTTCTGAAAGTTGATATAATCCCCCAATGGCTGTTAAAGGGCTGCAGCGGCACAAGACCGTCATGGAGATCCTGACCGAGCATCAGGTCATCGAGGATTCCAAGCTCCAACAGGCCGAGGCCGACGCCCAGCAGACCGGCAAGAAGCTCCAGCAGTCCCTCCTCGAGCTCAAGCTCATCGAGCCGGAAAAGCTCATCAAGCTCCTCTCCGATAACTGGCAGGTGGAGGTCTCGGACCTCAGCGGGATGGACATAGACCCCGACCAGGTCAAGATCATCCCGGAAGCCGTGGCCCGCAGGCACCTGGCCGTCCCTTTCGCCAAGAACGAGAACGTCCTCTCCGTGGCCATGGCCGACCCCCGGGACCTCTTCATCACCGAGGACCTGCAGATGAGGACGGGTCTGGAGATCAAGCCCTCCCTGGCCCTGCCCACCGACATCCTCTCCACGCTCGACGCCGCCTACGGCAAGGGCGGCGGCGCGCTGATGAGCAAGATCCGCAAGGAGGAAGAGGAGTCCGGGCTCAACCTTCCGGATGAGTGGAAGATGCCGGAGGGCGAGACCGGCTTGGAGGTGGTCAAACAGCAGGCCAAGCAGGACATCGCCAAGGTCGACGCCTCCGCCCCCGAGATCGAGAAGATGGTCAATGCCATCATTCTGAGCGCCCTGCAGGCGAAAGCCTCGGACATCCATATCGAGCCCTTCGAGGACGCGGCGGGGAAGAACTCCAGGATATTGCTCCGCTTCCGCATCGACGGCGTCCTGCGCGCCGGACCCTTCAAGATCCCCTGGGCCTACCGCAACGCGCTCTCGGCCAAGATCAAGATCATGACCATCTCGATG
>CAYWAR010000509.1:0-1687 GCA_964455765.1 uncultured Elusimicrobia bacterium | reverse complement strand
CGGAGCCACGGCATTCATCTCCTGCTACTTCGGCTTGCGCGTCCAGCGCTCCCCGACGGAGCTGCCCCAAGCCGTGACCCGCGCCGTGGTCACCTGCCTGGGCGTCGTCTTCCTCGTGGACGGGATATTGGCGGCCTTCGTATATCTGCTATGAACACCCTGGAATTCCGCGGAGTGCGCTTCCCCAACACCCCCCTCCATGCCGCCCCCCCCTTCGACTTCTCCCTGGGCCAAGGCCGGTGCGCGGTGGCCTTCGGGCACGGCGTCAAGCGCCTTCTCCTCAAGCTCTCCGCGGGGGTGGAATCTCCCGAGGGCGGAGAGGTCCGCGTGCACGCGCCCGAGGGCCGGTTCCCGGCGAGCTACATCCCGCGGGAGGGCGGGCTCCTCAGCAACCTGACCCTCCTGCAGAACGCCGCCCTCCCTCTCATTTATCACAAGAGGATCTCCTCCCGCGATTGGCAAGGAGAGGCCCGCTCCATCTTCTCCGAAATGGGCATCGGCCAGTCGGCGGAGAGCCTCCCGGCCCTGGCCGGCGTCAGGAGCCGGCGCCTGGCCCAGTTCGCGCGCGCCCAGCTCACGGACCCCGCCCTGCTGGTCCTCGAGGAGCCTTTCGGGGAAGGGGACGCCCAGACGGCCAAGGCCATCCGCTCCTTCCTCGAGCGCGTAAAGTCCCAGGGGAGGACATCGATCCTCCTGTCGACCTCGGACCTGCGCGCCTGGCTGGGCCTGGGCGACCTCTTCCTTTTCGTGGGGCCGGGACGCATCGAGGTTTTTCCGAGCCGGGAGGCGCTCTTGGCCGGCTGCGACCCGGAGGTCCGCTCGTTCCTTGAGTAAGAGCCTATCCGGATAACCGCTTTCGTAAGGAGGCAGAGATGGATTTCGACAAGAACGACGTGCTCGCCGGCGCCCTGGTCCTGGGCGCGGCCGTCCTCTTCCTGGCCATGCTGGTCTTCATCAACCGCCACCGCCTCACGGCCAAGACCTACCCGGTCAACATCCACCTGACCGACATCGCCGGCATCGAGCCCGGCGTCGAGGTGGTTTATAAGGGCTACAAGGCCGGGAGCGCGGACCGCGTCTCCATCGCCTACGAGCCCACCTTCCACTTCGTCGTGCGCCTCGCGGTGAAAAGCGAGATCCGCCTGCGCCAGGGCACCAAGGTCATGGTGCGCAACAAAGGCTTCGGCGGAGCCAAACTGCTGGAACTCCTGCCTCCGGCCGACGAGACCACGGCCCCGCCCGTGGCCAAGGACGCCCTGCTTTCCGTGGTCTCGGACGCGGACCTCATGAAGCAGGCCAACGCGGTGCTGGGGCGCGTCGAGGAGGTGGTCAAGAGCATCCAAGGCGCCGACCCCGGCACGCAGATCAAAGCCACCCTGACCCAGCTCCAGGGCACCATCACCGGAACCAACCGCCTGGTCGGGAACCTCAACCTGCTCCTGGAGGAGAACCGCGGCGACCTCAAGTCCACCCTCGGCCAGACCCGCCGCTTCACCGAGGATTCCTCCGGACTGCTCGCCAAGCGCCGCGGGGAGATCGAGCGCTCCCTGGCCAATCTCGACGCGGCCATGGCCCATCTTCCGGCGATCCTTCAGAACGTGGAGGAGCTGACCGCGGACTTGAAGAAGAACCCCTGGCGCCTCATCCGAAAAGGTCGGTGGCGCGGATGGTCGGACTGGTGCGCGCA
>CAYWAR010000508.1:0-1703 GCA_964455765.1 uncultured Elusimicrobia bacterium | reverse complement strand
GTATTAAGCCTCTACTCCAACTCCGTCTTTTCCTGCACCCATTTCATCAGCGTCTCTGCTTCTTTCTTAGCGATCGCCCGTTCCTTCTCATAGTTCTCCAAGAAAGCCAGGAACCTCGCGTTGTCCTCGGCGGTATGCGTGCCCGTCTGATAGGAGCGGTAGTACGCCTGGCCCTGCTCCAGGTAGGCGACCACTTCAGTCAGGTCGCGCGCGAGCCCGACGGCCGTGTTCAACTCGCGTTGGACATGCGGCGGAGGTTTTGGAGCCGAGACCACGACGGGCTCCGCCTTAGCGGCAGGCGGCTGGGGGGCGTCTTCCGCCATGGGGCTGAGAGTCAGAGCGAGCGGCAAAAGGGCGAGGGCTGGGAATGTCCAAGACCGGGTCATGGGGTCCTCCTGGAAACTATGAGTATACCCCCGGGCCCGGCGAATTCAAGACCCACTTTATCGCCGAAAAAAATGGGTCTTGACAGAAAATTTTTTCGGATTATACTAGGTAGTGCCGCCGAGTAGGTGCCTCTCCCCGCTATTCGGGGAGACGATCTGAGGCGCAAACGGTCGATTCAACGACGCCAGTTTTGCGCCTCTCGTCGTTGTAGGGTGTTTTTTAGGGACCGAAGAAGAAGCCGAGCGCGGCTCCGAGCAAGCCTCCGATGAGCGCGCCGACCGGCCCGCCCAGGAGGAATCCAGCCCCCGCCCCGACCACCGCGCCGCCGCCCGCCCACCAGAACTTCCTGCCGCTGTCTTGATGCCTGGCCTTGTCGTTCTTGAGCAGGGGATTCTTGGGCTCATCGAAGGTCGCGCGCCTGGGGTCCCCCACGATGAGGTTCCCCCCCCGGCGGGTTCCCTGCTCCGGGATCCGGACCGGCGGCGGAGAGAGGAAAGCCGAAGGCTCGTTCCCATCAAAGGTCGCCGCGGCGCCGCCGGCGGCCTCTTCCTGGCCCGCCGAATCCTTGGCCGCAACGCTCGTCCCATAGGCCGAATCCAACGCCCCCCGTACAACCTGGGCGAGAGCCGGAGACCCCCCGAGAGCGAGAGTCCCCGCGAGAGCAACCAAGATAGCGCGGTTCATTCCCTTTAGTTTACTCGGTATCCCCCGATCGGCCAATGGTCTTAGGTCCCACCAAGAGCCGGGATTCGGACCCAGATGAAGCCGCCCTCAATGGCCTATCCGGAGTTCCGCCGAAAACCCGGTGGGTTTTCAGCGGAACTCCGTCGAATATGGCCTACCGCCATCCTGCGTTTCCTCATGGCGAGGCCATGGTTTTTCTGTTATAATCCCGAAAATGACCGATTCCCACAGTCCCATTACATCGGTCAGCCGAATTCCAAGTCATATGATCTGACCAAGGTTTCTGCCGAGGTCAAGCGGCTTTATGGCGACCCGTACGTTAAGAACCGCCGCGGCGTCTTCGAATACATTCTCGGCGGCCTTCAAGATTCGAAGCTTCTGGATGTGCGGGTGTTCGACGAAGCGACGAAGAAGTCCATCTACGCCAAGCAGACCGCAACTGCCGAAGCCAATAGCACATCAAATTGTCCGCTCTGCGCAGTCGGCCATGCTGCCAATAAGAGCAGGATATGGAAGTTCGCCGAAATGGACGCAGACCACGTTTCCGCATGGAGCAAGGGCGGCGCAAGCTCGGCTAAGAACTGCCAAATGCTCTGTGCCACCCACAATCGCGCCAAAGGCAACCGATAATA
>CAYWAR010000507.1:427-1731 GCA_964455765.1 uncultured Elusimicrobia bacterium | reverse complement strand
AGGCCCGCGCTCGCCCTTCTGGAGGGGCTCGCCCTCGCAGAGGAAGCACGCGGCATGGAGCGCAGGCAAAGGGCCTTCGTGCGCCTCCTGCTGCGCTGCCGGGCGTCGCGCGGACGCGCGACGCTGTTGGCCTGCGGCACTTCCTACCACGCGGCCAAGGTCGCGTCGGTCTTCTTCGACAAGATCGCCGGAATCCGGGTCGGGGCCATGCTCCCGGGCGACTTCCGGGCCGAAGCCTCCGCCTCCGTGCGGGAGGGCGACATCCTGATCACGGTCAGCCAGAGCGGCGAGACCAAGGACCTCATCGACATCGTGAACCTGGCCCGCTCCTCCGGCAAGAAGATTCCGGTGGTCGCGGTGGTCAACAACGTCAACTCCACCTTGGCCCAGGAGAAGGCCGACCTCTGCATCCCCCTCCTCTGCGGCCCGGAGACCGCGGTCCCGGCCACCAAGAGCTTCATGAACCAGCTCGCCGTCTTCTACGCCTTGGCCTTGGAGGCCGCGCGGTTGACCTCCCCGGGCAGGGAGACCGCCAGGCGCAGGGCCGCCCTGCTCCGCGTCCCCGCCCTCCTGGAAGAGACGCTCGCGCGCTGCCGGCCGGCCGTGGAGAAGGCGGCCCGGGAGCTCCACCTCAGGCCCAGCATGCACATCCTGGCCACCGGGATGCAGGGCGTGGCCCGCGAAGGCGCCCTCAAGGTGCGGGAAGTGGCGCTCAACCATACCGAAGGCTACGAAGGCGCCGAGTTCAAGCACGGGCCCAACACCATCCTCGGGGTGAGCACGATCTTCGGACTCGAGGCCCTGCGCGCCGCCCTGCGGCGCGGCCCCGGGCGTCCCTTCGCCTCGGAGTTCGGGCGCTTATACAAGAATTACCCCCTCGTGTTCGTGACCGGACCCGGCGAGAGGGACGTCAACCTCACGGTCTCCCAGATCAACACGCACAAGATCCGCGGGGCGGACATCTGGGTGGTGGCCGAGGAGCACGCGGCCTTGCGCGAGGCCATCACGCAAGGCGGGGGCGGGCGGGGCCGCTTCCGGTCCGGGTTCATCCCCCTGCCGGCCACCGGCGACGGCCTCCTCCCCTTCTTCACCGCGGCCGCCGCCTTGCAGCTCCTCGCCCTGCGCATGAGCCTCCTCAAGCGCTCGGCGCTCGAGCGTCTCGGGGTGAGGGACCATGGGGTGCATCCGGACACCCCTAAGAACGTGAGCAAATCGATCACGGTCGATTAGAGGACCGGACCCGTGGGGCAAAACGCGCGGGGGTGTGTGGGGGGGGGGGGGGGGGGGCAGGCTCCGAGGGGGCG
>CAYWAR010000507.1:0-417 GCA_964455765.1 uncultured Elusimicrobia bacterium | reverse complement strand
CCCCCGACCGTCAAAAAACCGCGTGGTGTTTGGCCACGGGTCCGGGATCAGCTCAACGACTCATCCGGAACGGAGGCCGAAGGGCCCATGGAGTTTTTCCAGATAAATACGGTAGAATAGCCCGCTCTGAAATCAGAGACACTCTAAAACATCAGGAGACTCTTCATGCTTGCTCTGGTCATCATCATCAGCCTGCTCTCCCTCGCCTTCGCGGGTTATCTCGCCTCGGACGTGCTCCGCCGCGACGACGGCACGCCGGAGATGCGCAAGATCTCCGACGCCATCAAGGCCGGGGCCGAGGCCTTCCTGCGCCGCATGAACAAGACCATCGCGGCCCTGGCCGTGGTTCTGGCCGTGGTCATGTTCGCGGTTTACGCCGGCGTCAAAGGGGACATGCAGGCCGCCTGGCAGACTTCC
>CAYWAR010000506.1:0-1740 GCA_964455765.1 uncultured Elusimicrobia bacterium | reverse complement strand
GCCTCCACCATGCGCCCTCCTTTTGGAGCGCCTTTACCCCGGAGGAGACCGGCCTGCTCCTCAACGAATGGGTGCTCTTCGAGAAGTACCTGCAGGTGCTCCAAGCCGTGGGCGAGCGCCGCGTGCTCCGGGCGCGCAAGAAGATACTCGACGAAGGCATGGACGACCTCCCCCTGGAGCCCCGCTCCGTGAAGGCCCTCATCCCCGTCAAGCTCGCGCGCGTCCCCCTCGACCGGGTGCGCGCGGCCCTGCCCTCGTGGTGCGACCGGCAGGCGCCGCAGGTCCTCGACCTGCTCTCCCGGCCCTACGGCGATTTCTACGACTTCTCCGCGCCCTGGGCGCTCAAGGAGCTTGAAAAACTCTGCGCGGAATCCTCCCTGGACCTGCCCGGCCCGGCAGACCGTTAGGGCCAGCAAGAGTTATAATGCGGACATGACCGAGCATGGCGTGGTTTCGGCTGGAAGCCTCAACCATTCCCTCGCGTTCGACCGCGAACGCTTCGGTCACAGGAATGGTCGCATCCGACCGAGGGATAACCCGAGGAAGTGCCGCCTCCTGACGCCGTTGGAAGGCGGCCGAGTCCGTTAGGGAGCGACCATGGACACCACCAAGGTCGTGATCGTCGGCTCCGGCCCGGCCGGGTACACCGCCTCCATCTACGCCGCCCGCGCGGAGCTCAAGCCGCTCCTCTTCGCCGGCGTGAGCATGGGCGGCCAGCTCATGATCACCTCCGAGGTGGAGAATTACCCCGGCTTCCCGGAACCGGTGCTGGGCCCGGAGCTCATGGAGAGGATGAAGAAGCAGTGCGAGCGCCTCGGCGTGCCTATCCTCGCGGAGAACGTGGCCAAGCTCGACCTCTCCAAGCGCCCTTTCTCCGTGGAGAGCACCGAAGGCAAGAAAGCCCTGGCCGAGACGCTCATCCTGGCCACCGGCGCCAAGGCCCGGCTTCTGGGCCTGCCCTCGGAAACCCGGCTCATGGGCCATGGGGTCTCGGCCTGCGCCACCTGCGACGGCTTCTTCTTCCGCGGCAAGGAGGTCTGCGTGGTGGGCGGCGGGGACACGGCCATCGAGGAAGCGACCTTCCTCACCCGCTTCGCCTCCAAGGTGACGCTCATCCACCGGCGCGACGCCCTGCGCGCCACCAAGATCATGCAGGAGAAGGCCCGCAACAACCCCAAGATCTCCTTCCTATGGGACAGCGCGGTCGAAGAGGTGCTGGGCGACGCCCATGTCCGCGGGGTCCGCGTCAAGAACCTCAAGACCGGGAAGGTCACGGACATCGCCTGCCACGGGGTGTTCGTGGCCATCGGCCACGAGCCCATGACCGCTTTGCTGGATGGGCAGCTCGCGTTGGAGCCCAACGGCTACGTGAAGACCGACGGACGCACGCGCACATCGGTGGAAGGGGTCTTCGCCTGCGGGGACCTCATGGACTCCATGTACCGCCAGGCGGTCACGGCCGCGGGCACGGGCTGCATGGCCGCCCTGGAAGCGGAGCGCTTCCTAAGTGCTCTGACCGGGACATAATGACCGTTTTGGCCGCGCGATTTCCGGAGCGAGCCGAAGCGACGCGAGGCGAGCAGGCCTGAAGGCCTGTAAGCCGAGCGGCGCAAAGGCGCAGCCCGAAAGCGCGCGGCCCGCTCATTAGGGGAAAGTCTCTAAAAAAGCGCATTCTTTCCCCCAATGGCGGGAGGCCCGATATCGGGAAATCGCGTCGTCGCTCGTCGTTCAGATAGCTCA
>CAYWAR010000505.1:0-1749 GCA_964455765.1 uncultured Elusimicrobia bacterium | reverse complement strand
GGGTCAAGCGGGACGCGACAGCTCAAAAACAGAATTTTCTACAGCTTCGTTAGGCCCATAGATGTTTGCCCTTGACATCCATGGCTACACATGTTATACACAATAGTAGAGGTGGCCTATGACGAGGATGCAAATTCTATTGGCAGCCAAAGAAGTTAAGGCTCTGCGCCGTGTCGCGGCCGAGAGCGGCAAGAGCTATTCCCTGCTGGTTCGAGAAGCGATTGACAATGTTTACTTGTCACGCTTCACTGACAATGAGATTGCTGGAATGGCCACCGAGGCCAAGCAAGGCAAGGCGGTCCGAAGATTCAAGAGCCTACAGGACGCCCGCCGGCACTTGTGGTCCCTCTAACGTAATAGCTCTCCCGTGATTCGCTTCGGATTCGCTCGAATTTTTGAAAGGAGCCTGAAAGGTCTTCATCAACATGAGAAGGTTGCCATCCAGCGCCAACTGGATTCTTTCATGCTGGCCCTGGACGTTCGGCAAATCCCGGCCGGGTTTGGATTGACAAAATATGCCGGTGACCTTTGGGAATTCCGCACGGATATCGCACTTCGCGTCCTATTCCATTGGGAGAAGAGTGCCATCACATTCCTATTTGTCGGCAATCACAACGAGGTTCATCGTTTCTGCAAGTATTACCGCTAGGGCATTCATGATTATGTCCTCGGACGAACGGACTCGCAGCTGAGCCGCCCGCTCGACCGACACTGGAGGTTTTGGCGGCTCCGCGTCTGAAGAACTGAAATAAGCTCCCGCGGCATCGAGAAACGCGCAGCGTTTGTCGATGCCGCGGTGCGATTTAGACGGAGGGAGCGGGTACTTTCTCGGGGACCGGGACCGGGGCGGCGGGCTCGGGCGCGGGGACGGGGTGCGGGGCGGAGAGGGGGACGCTGTCGAGATAGGTGTATTCCTCGAGCACCGCCTCGTAGGAGTTGAGCAGGTCCACGGCTTCCCGGGGCTTGAGCGCGCCGGCCTTCACCTGCGCGTCCAGGGAAGTCTTCATCATCCGGGTGAGCTCGTACTCGCTGTACTGGATGTCGGCGAGCACCTCGCGCACGGTCTGGCCCCGGATGATCTCCTCGAGGTAATAGCCGCCGGGCTCGTCGGCGTCCTCGAAGACGTGCACCTCGTTGACCCGGCCGAAGAGGTTGTGGATGTCCCCCATCGTCGCCTGATAGGCTCCGGCCAGGAACACGCCCAGGTAATAGGGCTCCCCGTTGATGGGGTGCAGCGGGAGCATCCCGCCGGCCTTGCGGTGCGCCACGTACTGGCCGATCTTCCCGTCGGAGTCGCAGGTGATGTCGACGAGGGCCGCGCGGCGCAGGGGCTCCTCCTTGAGGCGGTGCAGGGGCATGATGGGGAACTTCATGTTCACGGCCCAGCTGTCGGGGAGCGACTGGAAGATGGAGAAATTGCACAGATACTGGTCGTGCAGGGATTTGGACATCTCCACGATGTCGTCGGGGGCGTACTTGGCGTTGGGCATGAGCTTGACGATCTCCAGGCACAGGCGCCAGAAGAGCGTCTCGACCTTGGCCTTGTCCTCGAGGTCGAGGTAGCCCAGGCGAAAGAGGGAGTCGGCCTCCTCGCGGCGCTGGAGGCCGTCGTGGTAGCTTTCCGAGAGGTTCTTGGGGTCGATGGAGCCCAGGGCGTCGCGCATCTCCTTGACCACGTCGTGCTCGCCCGGGGCCTCGGCCGGCTCGCTGGGGGAGGACCCGGCCTCGATGCTGCCGAAGATATTGACC
>CAYWAR010000504.1:0-1769 GCA_964455765.1 uncultured Elusimicrobia bacterium | reverse complement strand
GCCGAGCGACATCCGAACCGGAGTCCTGGCGCCGGGGGAGGAGAACGTCACGGTTGGACCCTCCCCGAAACTGCGAGGGCGAGCCGATCGTCCGCGCGTCCGGGCTGAGGCTCGTGAATCAGGCGTTTCGAGAGCATCGCCAGGAGTTCGGCGGGATTTCGCGCGCGGGAGACGAGTTGCCGCAGGTCGCGTGTCTCCCAGAGCGTGTTTTGCCGCCGAGAGGGCGAGTAGGCGACGCCATCGGTCGCGATCAGGAGGAGCCAGTCGTCCCTCAGCGGGAGGCGCCCGGCTTCGATCCGACGCGCACGCTCCCCGACGAGGCTCACGGTGCGGGGTCCGCTCCGAATCCAGGGCGGCGGAAAGCCGTCCCGCGCCCAGGACAGCTCCCCGTGCTTGCGGTCGAGGAGTGCGACGAACGCCGAGGCCAAGGTTCGGGCTCCGAACCGCTCGGGCATGCTGTGGACTGCGTCCAAAAGCTGGTCGGGCCAGAGGACCCCTCGCTGCGCTCCAGCGATTGCGAGGATCGCCGCGCTCTCGATGAGGGCTGTCACGCAGGCTTGGTCACCGTCTCCCGTGCCATCCAGCACTGCGAGGAGCAGATGGCTGCCGAAGTCGATCGAAAACGCGACGTCGCCTCCTGGTTGGACGGCGGGCTGGTCGAGCACGGCGACATCGAGACCGCACTGGTCGAGCGAGCGCATCAGCGCCGCCCGGTAGGTGGAGAGCCAGGACCGAGATGGGGCAGGTTGCGCTGGTCCTGGGCCGACTCCGGCGGGGGCGGACAGGCTGATCCCCAGGACCCCCGCGATCTGCGATAGGCCCGGTCCGTCCGGTTCCCCCGCAGAACGCTCGTAGTAGGAGACGAGGGGCTGGGATACGCCCGCGCGCCGTGCCAGCTCCTTCTGGCTCAGGCTCGCGGTCAGGCGGGCCCGTCGAAGGCGAAGACCAAGGGGTAGCGGTTCCTGTTCGTTCATGAATCATCAACACCATATATCAATGGATGTTGATAATCAATCAGAATCTGAGGGCGGGCGATTCGGGACCCTGCTCACCTCTGCCCTCAGTCGGTGCCCCAAGTGGATCTCCACTGTGCCCCGGCCGGTGTGCTGGGCAGGTCGTGGGCCCTCCGTGCTGCGGCGCACGCCTCCGCGCGCCCCTCCGACCGATGCCATCCCGGTGGAGCCAGGGCCAAGCACCTGGACCGACTCGACGAGACAGGATGGGTGGTGAAAGGTGCCTTATCACATCCATGGACGAGGGGATGGGAAGCGTAGGCGGTGTGCCTTTCGATGGGAGCACTCAGTATGATCTCCCCGGTGTTCGCTGGAAAGGCCATCCCGGGCCTGCTTCAGCGTCCGAGCCCGATGCCCTCAGATTCCAGGTCTCTCTTCGTGGACTCTTCCTTCCTGAATATCCTATCCCCACCCGAGCCGATCCAACGGCGAGTCTACTCCCCCGCTGGGAGTCCCCCGGAGACCCAGATCCGACGCAACAAAGCGTGGTCCGCTCCGTCGATGAGCTCCCTCCAGCACGCCGCGTGGCGAGCGTGCCTTCGCAACGGGAGTTGAGCGGCGGCCACCGCCTGGGCGCTGGCCCTTTCGGGGGCCCTCCCCTCGCAGGCCAAGAGCGTCAAGACAGCTCCGTTCGCGAAGAGCCTCCACATGCGAGGCTGCATAGCCCCTGCCAACGCAGGACCGAAGAGGACTGAAGTCTTCTGGGGTACGGTCGCACCAACACTCGGGGGGCCGGGGGAGATCGATGATGCCCTC
>CAYWAR010000503.1:0-1775 GCA_964455765.1 uncultured Elusimicrobia bacterium | reverse complement strand
GAGATGCTCTACCTCAACATTGGCGACCCCAACAAGTTCGATTTCGAGACCCCGGCGCACCTCGTCGAGGCCGTCTCGCGGGCCATGCGGGCGAACCGCAACGGCTATGCCCCCTCCTCGGGCATCCCCTCCGCGCTGGAGGCCGTCGAGGCCGAGGCCCGGCGCAGCGGCATCACGAGCATCGTCGACGTCTTCCTCGCCAATGGCGCCAGCGAGGCCATCGAGATAGCCTTGACCGCCCTGGCCGACCGGGGCGAGAACGTGCTCATCCCTTACCCCGGCTACCCGCTCTATGAGGCGGTGCTGGCCAAGCTCGAGGTCCGGGCCAAGCCGTATTTCCTCGATGAGGACCAGGGCTGGCGGCCCGACATCGAGGACATCCGCTCGAAGATCGACGCCAAGACCCGGGCCATCGTCCTCATCAACCCCAACAACCCCACCGGGGCCGTCTACACGGAGGATACCCTGCGCGCCATCCTCGCGCTGGCCCGCGAGCGCGGCGTCCTGGTCTTCGCCGACGAGATCTACGACAAGCTCATCTTGGACGGCAAGAAGCACGTCTCCATCGCCTCGCTCGATCCGGATGCGGCCGTCGTGACCTTCAACGGGCTCTCCAAGGGCTATCTCGCCCCGGGCTGGCGCATCGGCTGGGGGGTGGTCAGCGGCCGGAGGACGGAGCTTGCCGGGTATGTGGCCGCGGTCAACAAGATACTGCGCGCCCGGCTCTGCGCCAGCCACCCGATGCAGCATGCCGTGGCCTGCGCGCTCGAGGGCCAAAGGGACTATCTGAAGGGGACGCTCGACAAGCTCCGCCGAAGGCGCGACATCACCTTCGAGATGCTCAACGGGGAGGGCATCTCCTGCGTGCGTCCCGAAGCCGCGTTCTATGCGTTCCCCAAGCTCTCCATCCCGGTCTCCGATGAGGAATTCGTCAAGCGGCTCCTCCGGGCCACCGGGGTGGTGACCGTCCACGGCAGCGGCTTCGGGCAGAGGCCGCGGTCCCGCCACCTGCGCGTGGTCTTCCTTCCCCCTGAGGAACAGCTCCGCAAGGCTTACGCGGGCCTGCTCGGATTCCTGCGGGAATGCCGCGGAGCCGGGGTGGGCGAGCGCGGATAAAGGGGGGCCGGTACGGCAGTATTGTTGCAAAGTATCCGGTAAGACGATCATTCGGTTGGACCTTATGTAACGGGGCCGCGGTCGCGGCCGATCGAGAGGGAGGAATCTGATGAGCGGGATCGCCGAGGGCATGGGCATGGTCGGTCTGGACGCGGAGACGCGCAAGATGGTCTTGGAGACTATCGCGTCCTACGGGAAGAAGAACATCACGCATGAGCGGATGATCCACCTGGATACCGCGAACGAATTCCCCCGCGAAATCATGAAGGACCTCTACGACCCCGAGAAGGTCGCCGTCAACCTCCTGATGATCCCGGAGAAATACGGCGGCCTCGGGGGTAACTCCTTCGACATCTATCGGGCCAGCGAGCTCCTCGCCGGCTTCGACCTTGGGGTCGCCACCTCGGTCTTCGCGACCTTCCTCGGCATGGACCCGATCTTCTACGGGGGCACCGAGGCCCAGAAGGAGAAATGGATCAAGAAGATCGCGGACTCGGGCTGTCTCGTGGCCTACGCGGCGACCGAGGCGGCGGCCGGCAGCGACCTGCTCCACCTCAAGACCCGGGCCGAGCGCGTCATGGAGGGAGACAAGATCGTCGGCTACAGGATCAACGGCGGCAAGATGTGGATCACCAACGGAGGCGTGGCAGGAGTCTATA
>CAYWAR010000502.1:0-1787 GCA_964455765.1 uncultured Elusimicrobia bacterium | reverse complement strand
GACCTCGGCGGGCCGACGGCGAACATGTACCGCATGCGCTGCGCCAAGCCCGAGATCGAGAAGATATGCCGGCGCCTCTCCTGCGTGAGCCCGGTCATCTGCAAATGCCTTGGGACCGACCACGGGCCCCTCACCGAGCTGATGAAGAAGTCGCGTGAGGTCGAAGGCGTGAAGAAGACCCTGGTGGCCAGCGGGATACGCATGGACCTGGCCCGGCTCTCCCCGGAGTACATGGGCGAGCTCTCGCGCCATCACGTGGGCGGGCGGCTCAAGGTCGCGCCCGAGCACACCGATCCCTGCGTGCTCGGCCTCATGAAGAAGCCGCCGCACGGCACCTTCGAGGATTTCGCGGCCCAGTTCAAGGAGGAGAGCCGAAAAGCCGGCAAAGAGCAGTTCCTCATCCCCTACTTCATCGCCAGCCACCCCGGCTCCGATCTCAAGGCCATGATAGGCTTGGCCGTTTTCCTGAAGAGGAGCGGTTTCCGGCCCGACCAGGTGCAGGACTTCATCCCGGCCCCCTTCGACCTGGCCACGGCCATGTATTACACGGGCAAGGACCCGGAGACCGGGGCTCCTGTCCCCGTGGCCAAAAAACTCCGGGACCGCAAGTTCCAGCGCGCCCTGCTCCAATTCTTCAAGCCCGAGAACTACCTCGAGGTCCGGGAGGCCCTGCTCAAGGCCGGGCGCAGGGACCTCATCGGCTCCGGCCCCGACTGCCTCATTCCAAGCAGGCCGCCCGCGGCGGCCCTGTTGGATCGCCGTCGCCGCGCCGGCGAAGCCCTGGGAGACTTCGTCCACCGCATCGACGCGCCCCGGCCCGCGGGCTATCGTCCCAAGCGCCCCAGCGCCGCGAGACGCCCGAGGGCCTGATACCGTTCGATAAGCGGGGTTTTCGAGAAATCCGCAGGATTTGTCGAAAACCCCAAGATCGTTTTATTCGACCATCTTCTTGAGGAGGATCTGGGCTTTCTCGTTGGCGGGGTCCTTCTTGAGCACCGTCTGCAGGTGCACCGAGGATTCCTTCAGGCGGCCCACCTCATAGAGGGACTTGCCGAGGTTGAGGTGGGCGTCGAGTTGGTCCGGAGACAGCGCCACCGATCTCTTCCAGTAGGATATCGCGTTCTCCAGGTCGCCCAGGGAATAGTAGATATTCCCGAGGTTGTTGACCGGCCCGGGCCGGTCCGGGAGCAGGCGGGAGGCCAGTCGGTACTTCTCGATAGCCTCGGGCCAGCGTTTCTCCTTGGCGTAGAGATAGCCCAGGTTCTCGGCCGCGTCTCCGTCGGAAGGGTTGCGGGCGAGCCGCTCCTCGAGCTCCGCGAAGGCCTTCGCCAGCTCAGGGGAATGGGCGACATGGAACGAAGGTTCCCGGGAAAGCCGGCGCTCGGCCAGCGCGGGCTGGACGGCGAGGTTTCCCCAGGCGAGAAGGAAAGCCCCGGCCAGGGCCGCGCAGCCCAACCGGCCGGGGAAGGCCGGGAGGGGCCCCTGGACGCCCGAGCCTTGGGAGAGGGCCGCGCCCATCAAGGCGAAGACCACGAAGGAGGAGACGCCGAAACGCAGGTCCGGGGAGAAGACGGCCTGGGCCAGGAGCGCCGCGGACGCCAGCGCCGGTCCGCCAAGACGGCGCAGGCGCGCGGGGTCGCGCAGTTCCATCCAGAGCCAGCGGGTGAAAGCCCCGACCACCCAGCCCAAGAGCGAGAGCCCCGCCACGCCGGTCTCCGCGAGGGCCTGGAGGTATTCGTTGTGCGCGAAGTTGATGATGACCTTGCGTTGGGGCCAGAGGGCCTTGA
>CAYWAR010000501.1:0-1793 GCA_964455765.1 uncultured Elusimicrobia bacterium | reverse complement strand
GCATATCTTCTCGATCTCGGGCTTGGTGCAGCGCATTTGGTACATGTTGGCCGTGGGGCCGCCGATGTCCGAGACCGTCCCCTTGAAATCCGGGTCCCGGCCCATGGCCTTGAGCTCGGCGAGCACGCTGCCCTCGGAGCGCGACTGTATCGTCCGCCCTTGGTGCGTGGTGATGGAGCAGAAGGTGCAGCCCCCGAAACAGCCCCGCATGATCGTCACCGAGTCCTTGATCATCTCATAGGCGGGGATGCTCTCCCGGTAGGAAGGGTGAGGCTTGCGGGTGTAGGGGAGGCCGTAATAGTAGTCCATCTTCTCCGCGCCGACCGGAAGCTGGGGCGGGGTCTGCACCACGGCCCGCGCCCCGTGATATTGCACGAGGGTCTTGGCGTTGAAGGGGCTCGTCTCGCGGTGGATGAGCCGCGTGGCCTCCAGGAACCGGTCCTTGTCCTTGGCCGCCTCTTCGAAGGAAGGCAGGCGCACCGCGTCCTGCACGGGCGGGCTCTCGCTGGCGCCCATGGCGTAGGCGACGCCGCGCAGGTCCCGCAGGTCCTTGACCGTCTTGCCGGCCGCCAGGCGGCGGGCGATCTCCACGATCGTCTCCTCGCCCATGCCGTAGGCCAGCAGGTCGGCCTTGGAATCCATGAGGATGGAGGGACGCACCGTGTCGCTCCAGTAGTCGTAGTGCGCAAGGCGGCGAAGGCTCGCCTCGACCCCGCCCGCGATGACCGGCGTTCCCGGGAAGGCCTCGCGCGCCCTCTGGCAGTAGGGGAGCGTGGCCCGGTCCGGGCGCAGGCGTATCTTCCCCCCGGGGGAGTAGGCGTCGTCGTTGCGCACCTTCTTGTTGGCCGTGTAATGGTTGATCATCGAGTCCATGTTCCCGGCCGAGACCCCGAAGAAGAGCCGGGGGCGCCCGAAGCTCCGCCAGGGCTCGCAGGAGCGCCAATCAGGCTGGCTGAGGATCGCGACCCGGAAGCCGTTGTCCTCGAGCACGCGGCCCAGGATGGCCATGGCGAAGGAATAGTGGTCGATGTAGGCGTCGCCGGTCACGAACACGATGTCGACTTGGTCCCACCCCCGCTCCTCCATGTCCCGGCGCGTCATGGGAAGGAAAGGCCGGGAGGCCCGGTATAGTGAGCTCATCTCATCTCCCAGATGAGTATCTCGGCCCCGGCCTCGGAGCCCGCCGTGAGGCGAAGCTCGCCGGCCGCGCTCAGGCGCACGGCGTCGCCCTCCCGCAAGCCGCCCGCGCTTTCCAGGGCCGCCCCGCCTTTGGCGATGAAGAGATGGATATGGGGGGCATCCGGGAGCCGGACTTCCGTGCCGGGTTTCAGGCGTCCCGCCCAGAGCGTGGCGCCTTTTTGGCGGATGGATATCGCCGCATGCTTCGGGTCCCCGGACGCGACCGCGATCAGGCCTCCCCGGTCGAGGTCCTTGCCGATGTCGAGCTGCTCGTAGCCGGGCTTTATCCCGGCGGCGTCGGGACGCACCCACATCTGGACCAGGCGCACGGGCTTGCTCCGGTTGGGATTGATCTCGGAGTGCCGGATCCCGGTCCCGGCGCTCATCCTCTGGGCGAGGCCCGGATAGACGACACCTTGGTGGCCCTCGGAATCCTTGTGCTCGAGCTCGCCTTCGAGCACCCAGGTGAGTATCTCCATGTCGCGGTGGGGATGCGTCATGAACCCGGTCCCGGGGGCTATGACGTCGTCGTTGCTGACCAGGAGCAGGCCATGGCCCGTGTTCTCCGGGTCGTAGTGCTCGGCGAAGCTGAAGCTATGGCGAGAATCGAGCCA
>CAYWAR010000500.1:0-1798 GCA_964455765.1 uncultured Elusimicrobia bacterium | reverse complement strand
CCCATTCGACCTCCGGCCAATCGAAGGGTTTCCCGCCCCGGGACGCGGGAAGGCTCTCGCGCCGGAGCGTCCCGGAAGGGGCCGCGGCCGGGGAAGGTCCAAGACGCCCGGGAAGCAGGGGGCCGAGTTCCCTCAAGCCCTCCTGCGCCTGCGTCCCGGCGCAGACCCAGAGTCCTCCCCCGCGCAGGACGAATCCGCGCAGGGACTCCACGGCATCCGGGGGGACGCGCCGGAAATCATCGAGGATCACCGCCCCGTAGTCCTCCAGCCGCAGGCGGTGGAGACGGCCGACGTCCGCGGCATCGAAGGGATAGGGCAGTCCCGCCCCGCGCGTTCCTTCCCCCAGGAGCTTGCGCAGGAAGAACCCTCCCCGTCCGGCCTCCAAGGCGTCCGGGCTCCCATAGAGATAGAGGACGCGGGGAGCGGGCCGGGCCTTCAGGGCGAAATACCAGGAGTCATCGGCCTCGAGGGCGTCCTTGCGCAGCTCGAAGCGGCCGTAGACCTCGCCGTCCGCTCCGGAGAACAGGTCGAACTCCTGCGGCGTCGACGCCTCCCCGAGCCGGAGCGTCCGTTGTTCCATCCTCCGTCCGCGGACCCAGGAGTCCACGGTCCAGGCCTCGCGGGCCTTCCCGAAGGACTGAAAGCGCACGGAGACCGACGGGTCTCCGCCGAAGCCCCGCGCCTGGGCATGGGCCTGCGCGATCCCCGCGTTGTCGGACCCGGCGGGCCAGTCCACGCCGAGGACGAGGACCTCGGGATCGTAGCCCGGGAGGGGCTCCAGTCTCCCGGAAGGGAGGGTGCGGCCCAGATGCCGGGAATTATCCGAGAGGACGAGGATCGCCTTGCGGCGCTTCTTGCGCGCGGGCGGATCTTTGGCCAGGAAGGAATAGGCGTCCCCCAGGGCCGAGCCAAGATCGGTGCCGCGCCACCCGACGCGCAGGCGCGATAGCGTCTCGCCCGCGGCCGCGGGGTCGGCCCAAGCCGGGGCCGATTCCGTCCCCTCCGAGAAGGGCAGCACGGCGACGCGGTCGGAGGGCTTTAGGAGCTTCAAGAAGGAATCCCCGGCCGCGCGCGCCCACTCCAGGCGACTCTTCCCCCGGTCCTGGGCGCCCATGGACCAGGACAGGTCGACGAGGAGTACCGCGTCGAGCCCTCCCTCCCCGCCCGAGGCCCAGGAGCCCTCCGGGCGGAGAACGGGCCGGGCGAAGGCCAGGGTCAGGAGGGCGAGGGCGAGGGCGCGCAGGAGGGCCAAGAGCCACTGCCTCAGGCGCGAGGCGGGCAGGGAGCGCAGATAGGCTTCGCGCAGGAGCTCCAGATCGGAGAAAGGGAATCTGCGCGCCTTGCGCAGGAAGACCATGTGGAGCAGGAGGGGGAAGGCCGCCAAGGGCAGGGCCCAGAGGACGCCGGGGTCCAGGAAGGTCATTTACGCCAGCAGGCGCTCGAGCGCCTTGTCCCAGGGGGAGTCGGTGTAGAACTCCGCGTAGCGGATGCCGGAGCCGCTGAAGGAAGCCTCGTAGAGCCGCTGGCGGCGGCGGAAGAGCTCCCGATAGGACGGGGCCAGCAGGGAAGCTTCCGCCCGCAGGCGGGAGCCGTCCTCGAGCGACTCGAAGTGGGCCGGGCCTTGGAGGTCGAGATCCCGCTCGAAGGGGTCGAGCACCTGGAGCACGAAGAGCTCATGGCGCCGGGCGCGGAGCCCGCCGACGAGCTCGAGCACGCTCCGGGGGTCGCAGAGGAGGTCCGAGATCAGGAAGAGCACCGAACGCCTGGGCAAGTCCGCCGCGGTCCGGCGCAAGGCGCC
>CAYWAR010000499.1:0-1798 GCA_964455765.1 uncultured Elusimicrobia bacterium | reverse complement strand
CTTCTCCAGGCAGATGGGCGGCCGGCGCTGGCGCGAGGCGTCGTCGCAGGCGGACCCCGAGAGCCGGACGCTCTTCGAGCGCAACCATTCCCCCTGGTGCGAGGCCCCGGCCACCGAGGATGACCCTTTCTGCAACGCGGTCCCCTCCTTCCCCCCCCGGAAGTCCGGGCTCTATCCCGAGTCCCTCTCCCACGATTCGGCCATGTGCGAGAGCCTGCGTTCCATGCCGGAGGCCAAGGACCTGCTGGACCCCTTCACCATGGTGGTCCAGAAGGGCGGAAAGCCGGCTGCCGCTCCGGTCAACGAAGCCTATGGAGAGACGATGAAGGGCGTCGCCCGGGAACTGCGCTCGGCCGCCGCGGCCCAAGGCCCCGGGGAGGCGGCGCTCTCGGCCTATCTGCTCGCCGCGGCCGGGGGCTTCGAGACGGGCGACTGGTCCGGGGCGGACGAGGCGTGGTCCAGGATGAACGGCAGGAACAGCCGCTGGTACCTGCGCATCGCGCCCGATGAGACCCAGTTCGATCCCTGCCAGGAGAAGGCGGGCTTCCATGTCTCCTTCGCGCGCATCGACCCGGCCTCCCTGGCCTGGCAGGACAAGCTCACTCCCCTGCGCCAGGAGATGGAGGACTCCCTCTCCTCCCTCATCGGCCCGGCCTATCCGCCGCGCAAGGTCTCCTTCTCCCTGCCGGACTTCATCGAGATCGTGCTCAACTCCGGCGACTCCCGCCACGGCCTGGGGGCCGTCATCGGCCAATCCCTGCCCAACTGGGGAAAGGTGGCGGAGGAAGGACGGCGTAGGACCGTGGTGATGACCAACCTCTACGAGGATCCCGACTCCAAGAAGACCGCCCGGGAGAAAGCCGCCTGGATGCTCGATGAGAAATCCCTCGCCTATTATCCCTCGGACAAGGAACCCGGCCTGGTGAGCACCATCCTGCATGAGGCGGCCCACAACCTGGGCCCGCACGGCGATTACCGCGTCGAGGGGAGGACGCCCTCGGATATCTTCGGCGGGCGCGTCGAGGGGGTGCTCGAGGAGCTCAAGGCGCAGACCGCGGCCCTTTGGTACCTGGACTTCCTGCTCAAGAAAGGGCTCCTCACCCAGGACCAGGTCCGCCGGGCCTATGCCCACGACATCGTCTGGTGCTTGGGCCACATCGCCAACGGGATGACCACGGACACGGGCGCCCCGAAACCCTACAGCCAGCTCTCCGCGGTGCAGATCGGGACCTTCCTGCGTTCGGGCGCTTTGCGCTGGACCGCCGGAGAGGACGCAGTCGAGCGCCTGCGCATCGATTTCGACCGCCTTCCCGCGGCCGTGGAGGGCCTCCTACGCGAGGCGGGCAGGATCAAGGCCTCCGGAGACGCGGACGCGGCCAAGGCCCTGCTCTCGGACTTCGTCACAGGCGAGGGCTCGCGTCTTGTGCGCATGAAGGACGTCCAGGACCGCCTGCGCCGCTTCCCGAAGGAAGCCTACTCCTACACCGTCCTCTACTGAGAGACGGCCCTTGACCCATGGAGGCAATTGAATTACATTGGCGGGATGAGGATCGCCCGAAGGGCCCGTCCGGGGGCGTTTCGAACGGAGGAACATGAGATACCTGCTCTGCCTGACGGTCTGCGCCTGCTTTGCCGCGCCTTCCCGGGCCTATGACATCTTCGATCTCGAGCAAGTCAAGCGGAAAGCCGCCTCCATGAGCGAGACCGATAAGGTCGCGGGGCACCATGTCTGCCCTGAAGCACGGAGGAAGAACGCCGATGAAAAGGACCGCAGGATATCCTTCGCCTTCTCAAACTC
>CAYWAR010000498.1:0-1816 GCA_964455765.1 uncultured Elusimicrobia bacterium | reverse complement strand
TAGCGCTTTCCTCAATCTCGGGCCTCCAAAAGTAAAGGGAATAATGGGACACTACGCTATACGGCGGCTCTTGAGCCCGGAGGCCGAGAGCTGGGATTCGACGAAATCGCGATGGTCGCCTTGCAGTTCCACGGCGCCGTCCTTGACGCAGCCGCCGCAGCCGAGCGCCTGCTTCCAGCGCTTGAGCAGGTCCTCTTTGAGGCGGGGGTGGAGGTTGAGCCTCTCGACTCGGGTGAGCCCGCCGCCCTTGGCGGAGCGCAGGTAGGAGACGCGCGCTGGCTCACCCACGCGCGGCTCCCTGGGGTTCGGAGGCCGCTCCGGCCGCGAGACGGGCGCGCCGTATCGTCTCCTTGACCGCCTCCGGCTCGGCGATCCCGGCGAAGGAGACCGCCTCTCCTCCGGCGGCAGGGGAGACCTCGACGGCGCCGATGCCCAGCAGGCGCTGGGCCAGCGACTGGGAGAGCGTCAGGTCGCGCGTCTCGCGGAGTTCGATCTCCACGACGCGGCGGGCGAGGAAGCCGGCGCGCAGGATGACGCGCTGCGTCGTCACCCGGTAGCTCCGGTCCAGGCGCCGGAGCTGGGCGATCAGGAGGCAGAGGAGTGCTACGCCCAGGCAATAGGCGGCGATCCGGGGATGCCCGCCCGCCAGGGCGACCCCGGCGCAAGCGCTCATCAGACAGGCGCCCGACATCTCCAGGGGCCTGCTCCGGAAAGCGGGCCTGCCGGCCCACAGCGTCGCCTCCTCGGCCCGCTCCGGGCTCATGGCTTGCTCCCGAGCCAGGCCTTCAGCCGGGGCTTGAGCCAGGACCAGTGGGCCGGCCCGAAGAACAACGCGTAGTTGAGGACGCCGGAGGCCACATGGGCCTTGGCGATGAGGGGCCCGGTCAACAGAGTCCAGAGCAGGGCGGCCCAAGCCAGCAGGCCCAACAGGCGAACCTGCACCGGGAGGACGAAGAAGAGGAGCAGTTCGGTCTCGGGGAAGAGGGCGGAGAAGGCCAGGAAGAGGCTCGTGTTGAGCGGCACGTTGGAGAAACTGGTCCCGGTCGCCAGCGAGGCGAGCAGGACGCTCAGGGCGCCGAGGAGGTAGAAGAGGTTGAAGTGGAAATGCCCCCAGGCCTCCTCCAGTGCCCGGGCGTAGAGGAAGAAGAGGTAGAGCCAGAAGAGCATCCAGAAGGGGGAGATGGCGGGAGGGACGAAGAGGAAGGTGAGGGCGCGCCAGACTTCTCCGCGCAGCATCGCCTCGGGGTCGAGCCCCAGGCGGGCGGGGAACTCCGGGCGCAGGAGCGAAAGGAGGAACACCGCTCCGTTCATGGCCGTGAGGAAGGAGGCGAGGTGCTCGAACTCCCAGCCGCCGAAGCGGCGCTCCAGCCGGTCCGCCCAAAGGGCTCTCACGCGCGTATTCTATGATAGAATGCACGGCCAATGCCCGAGGACCGCAAGGACCCGCGCAATCTCGTCTGGATCGACCTGGAGATGACCGGCCTCGACCCGGATCGGGATTCCATCCTGGAGATCGCCACCGTCATCACCGACAGCGAGCTTGCGACCCTGGCCGAGGGTCCCGTGCTCGCCCTCGCCCAGCCTCCCGGCGTCCTAGAGCGCATGGACCCCTGGTGCGTGGAGCATCATGGGGCCTCGGGCCTGACGCGGCGGGTGCGGGAATCCGCGGTCACCCTGCAGGAGGCCGAGGAGCGCACGCTCGAATTCATCCGGAAGTTCTGCCCCGAACGCGCGGCCCCGCTGTGCGGGAACTCCATCCATCAGGACCGCCGCTTCCTCGCCCGGCAGATGCCGCGCCTGAACGCCTACCTCCACT
>CAYWAR010000497.1:0-1817 GCA_964455765.1 uncultured Elusimicrobia bacterium | reverse complement strand
GACCTGGCCGACTTCCGCACCGACCTCCTGCTCAAGGGGCGTTCCGGCGCTTTCCTGGAGCCGGAGGAGAAATCCCGCATCGCGGGCCAGGTGCTCGAGACCGCGCGCCGCTGCCCCGACGAGGTGCTCAAAAGCGAGTGGCTTCGCCGGCTCTCCCAGCGCCTGGACGTCTCCGAGGAATCCCTGCGCATGGAGCTGGGCCGGCAGCCGCGCGGCGGCGGGGCCCGCCGGCGTCCCGCGGCGCCGCCGGCCTCGGCCTCGCAGAGGCCTCTGCCCGCGACCGAACGGGACATGCTTCGCTGCCTGCTCCTGCAGCCCGCCTTGGCCTTGGATGACACGCTCGTCTCGGAGAAGGATTTCCAGCATGAGAGGGCCCGCTCGGTCTTCGCGGCCCTGCGCCGGGCCCTCCCGCTCGCTCCGTCGGGGACGGGCTGGTCCGCGGCCCTGCTCGAGAGCCTGAGCGCCGAGGACGCGGCCTTCGTGCGCGGGATGCTGGTCTCGACTTTGGAGGAGAAGGACCCGGCGCGGCTGCTTTCCTCGATCGTGGGGCGGCTGAGACGGGAGAGGCGGCTCAAGGAGATCGAGCCGCTGGTGGCCCAGGCCACGGGTCCTTCGGCGGACCTGGAACTCCACGCGGAATATCACCGATTGCTCAAGGAGCTTCATGGCTCCGCGAAGGATAAATGAGATCATCGGGAGCGCGCGGGATCATTCAGGAGACCCCCGCACACGTTCGGTAATCATAAGGAGTCTTGAGACATGAGCAGCACGACAAAGCAGGCGCTGGGCGACCTCATCGAGATGGGCAAGGAGCACGGGTACCTCACCCTGGAGGAGATCAACCGCTCGCTGACCGCGGCGAACATGTCCTCCGAGGAGATCGACGGCCTCATGGCCACGCTCGAGGACCTGGGAATCGAGGTCGTCAACCGCAAGAAGCTCAAGGTCTCCTCGCCGGCCGAGCGCGAGGCCTACACCGAGGAGTGGGAATCCTCGCCGGACGTCTCCAACTCCATCCGCATGTACCTCTCCGAGATGGGCAAGGTCCCCCTGCTCAACCGCGAGGAGGAGGTCACCCTGGCGCGCAATGTGCGCGAGCGCGAGCGCGAGCTCAGGCTCCTGGTGCTCGAGTCCCCCATCACCATGCGCGAGATCCGCAACTGGGAGACCCTCATCTCCCTCCAGGAGATGACCCCCAAGGAGCTCATGCCGCGCGGACGCAAGACCTCGCAGGAGCTCTCGGCCATGCGCCGCAAGATGAAGACCGTGGCGCAGTTCATCGCCAAGTCCGAGAAGGTCATCGAGCGCCAGCGCGCGCGCCTCAAGAACCCCCGCCTCTCCCCCGGGATGCGCCAGAAGGTCACGCGGGCCATCGAGTCGCGCAACAAGGACATCGTCAAGAAGATCATCAGCCTCAACCTCAACCAGGACAAGATCAAGCGCCTGACCAACAAGATCAAGAGCCTGGCCGCCAAGATCCGCGAGTGCAAGGACGAGCTCGACCATTACCGCAAGCGCTACGGGATGGAGCCCGCGCAGCTGCTGGCCCACTACGAGCAGGTCGCCAAGGGGCGCATGCGCGCCGACGCCTTCCGGGCCAAGACCGGGTATTCCCCCACGGCCATCGAGGCCGCGGCCGAGAACATGAGGAACATCGTCGAGAGGATGGAGCGCCTCATCTCGACTCTGCCCATCCCCATGGAGCGGTTCCTCGAGCTCGACAACCGCATCGTGACGCTCGAGGAGCAGATCCTCCAGGACAAGCTCAAGCTCATCAAGGCCAACCTGAGGCTGGTGGTCTCCATCGCCAAGAAGCA
>CAYWAR010000496.1:0-1836 GCA_964455765.1 uncultured Elusimicrobia bacterium | reverse complement strand
CCCCGTGCCGGGGCGCCGCGTTTTCCATCCGGCCCCGCGGCCGAGCGGGCTTTCCTGGAAGGAGCAGCCGGCCTCAAGAGTCATATCCGCGCCGGGGACATCTTCCAGGCCGTGCTCTCCTCGCGCGCCGACATCCCCGTGGCCGCGCCGCCTTTCTCCGTCTACCGCGCCCTCCGGGCGCTCAACCCCTCCCCCTACATGTTCTTCGTGGATTATGGCCAAGAGACGGCCCTGGGCGCCTCGCCCGAGATGCTCGTCCGCGTCGAGGGAAGCTTAGTCGAGGCTCGCCCCATCGCCGGGACGCGGCCCAGGGGAAGGAGCAATGAGGAGGACGACCGCCTGGAGAAGAGCCTGCTCTCCAGCGTCAAGGAGAAGGCCGAGCACCTCATGCTCGTCGACCTCGGACGCAACGACGTGGGCCGCGTGTCCAGCGCCGGGAGCGTGCGCGTGCCCTCCTTCATGAAGGTGGAGCGCTACTCCCATGTGATGCACCTGGTCTCCAGCGTCAAAGGCCGTCTCCGGCCCGGGCTTTCCGCCTGGGACGCGTTCGCCTCCTGCTTTCCGGCCGGGACCGTGACCGGCGCTCCCAAGATCCGGGCCATGCAGCTCCTGGCACGCGCCGAAACGGCGCCGCGCGGCCTATACGCCGGAGCCGTCGCGTGCTGTGATTTCCGGGGCAATCTCGACTCGGCCATCGCCATCCGCAGCCTCTGCATGACGCGCAAAGGCAAGGCCTGGACCGCGCAGGTGCAGGCCGGGGCCGGGATCGTCGCGGATTCGAACCCCCGGCGGGAGCTCGAGGAGATACGGAACAAGGCGAAAGTCTTGCTGGAAGCGATAAGGACAGCCTGATGAAACGAACGGCATCGCAAGAGGACGCCCGCCCTCGAGGACGGGTTTTGCTCATCGACAACTACGACTCCTTCACCTACAACCTCCACCAATGCCTCCTGGAGCTCGGAGCCCGGGTCGTAGTCAAGCGCAACGACTCCCTCTCCGCCGAGGAGGCCCTCGCCCTCGGCCCCGAAGCCGTCGTCGTCTCTCCCGGACCGGGACGGCCGGAGGAGGCCGGCGCCCTGCTGGGCATCCTGCGCCTGTGCGCGCCGGCCATCCCGGTGCTCGGCGTATGCCTGGGGCACCAGGCCCTGGCCCAGGCCTTCGGCGGGCGCGTGGTGAGGGCGCGCACCCTGATGCACGGCAAGGTCAGCCGCGTGCTTCACGATGGGAAGGGCGTGTACCGGGGGCTTCCCCACCCCCTGGAAGCGGCCCGCTACCACTCCCTGTGCGTGGAGCGGGAGTCCCTGCCCCCTTGCTTCAAGGTCTCGGCCTGGGCCGAGGACGGGACCCTCATGGGCATCCGCCACCGGCGCTGGCGGGCCGAAGGAGTGCAGTTCCACCCTGAATCCATCGCGACCCCCGCGGGGAAGGCGCTCCTGCGCAATTTCCTGGCGTCCTCGCGGAGCGCTCGAT
Organism: uncultured Elusimicrobia bacterium; assembly: GCA_964455765.1. GTDB lineage: Bacteria > Elusimicrobiota > Elusimicrobia > UBA1565 > UBA1565 > CAYHRV01. The sequence continues at coordinate 366 of CAYWAR010000496.1, read as the reverse complement.
GAGCTTCCAGGCTTTACTGGCCAAGACGATGCGCGGGGAGCCCCTGGGCGCCGAAGGCGCCCGCGGGGCCATGGACCTCATCATGAGCGGCGAAGCGGGCGACATCCCCACGGCCGCGTTTCTCGGAGCCCTCGGCCCCCGCGCGCTCGGCGCGCCGGAGCTCGCCGGATTCGCGCGAAGCCTGCTTTCCCGCGCGGTGCGCGTGGACCTCGCCGGAACCCCCTTGGTGGACACCTGCGGCACGGGCGGCGACGGCCTGGGCAGCTTCAATTTCTCCACGGCCGCGGCCCTGGCCGCGGGCCGGGCCCGCGCGGCGGGGGGCCAGCCCCGCCACCCCCCCCGCACCACCCCCGCCGGCAGCCCGGC
>CAYWAR010000495.1:0-1837 GCA_964455765.1 uncultured Elusimicrobia bacterium | reverse complement strand
CGCAAGAAAGGCCGCAGGGTCATCCGGGCCAGCCAAGGCCGCCTCCAGGTCCAGTAGCTCTTCCCCCGCTTTCGGGCTGACAGGAGTACTCCGTCGTCAATTCAAGCGAGCAAGGGGGGTCCAATGAATGCGGCGAACCCGGAAGAGCGCAAGCCGGTCACGTGGGTGGCCATCTACACCCGCAAGTCGGGCGACGAGAACATGAACGGCGCGGTCACATCCATCGACAGCCAGAAGGCGGCCTGCCGGGCCTACATCCAGATCCACCAGGAGAGGGGCTGGCAGGAGTACCCGGAGGCTTTCGACGATCCCGCAGAGTCCGGCAAGAACCTGGACCGGCCGGCCGCCAAACGCCTGCTCCGGGCGGTCCGCGAGGGAGGCGTCCAGGTGGTGATCGTCTACAAGCTGGATCGCCTCACGCGCAGCAGCAAGGACTTCCACCAACTCGTGGAGCTCTTCGAGAAGCGCAACGTGGGCCTCGTGTCGGCGACCGAGAGCATCGACACGAAAAGCCCCCAAGGGCGGCTGATGACCTGCATCATGGTCCAGTTCGCCCAGTACGACCGGGAGCTAGACCAGGAGCGCTCCAGGGACTTCCACCTGGCCCGCGCCCGCAGGGGGCTGTGGTGCGGAGGACTCCCGCCCCTGGGATACGACTGCAAGGACAAGCAGTTGGTGGTCAACGAGGCTGAGGTCGAAGTGGTCCGTTTCATCTTCGACCTCTACCTGCGTTTCAAGTCGGCCGAGCGCGTGGCCTTGGAGCTCAACCGCCGCGGCCTGCGCCGGAAACTCTACCGTACCAAGGCTGGGCGGCCCTTTGGCGGCAAGGCCTTCAACATGAATAGCGTGCGCAGAATCCTCAAGCGGAAATTCTACGTGGGCAGGATAGCGAACGAGCGTACGGGCCTCGAATTCCCAGCCCAACATCGGGCGATCATCCCGCCGGAGGTCTTCAGCGACGTGCTGAAGATACTGGATGAGCGGGACGAACGGGGAGAATACTGCGTCAACAAGAACGGCTACCTGTTGAAAGGTCTGGCCCAGTGTGGCCTCTGTGGAAGTGCGTTGAAAGGCTATTCCAGACCCAAGAAGAAAAAGCTCTACCGCTACTACAGATGCGCGCTCCAGGCGGCAGAGGGTAGCGTTCGTTGCGGGTTTACGAGCATCATCGCCGATCGGCTGGAGGCCATGGTCCTGCGCGAACTGGAGGCGGCCGGCCGGAACCGCGCCTACATGGAGCGGCTTATCCAGGCGGCGAAGAGGAACTCGCGGGTTCTCGCCGCGTCCTTGGAGGAGGATGAGCGCGTTCGGCAAGGAAAGCTCGATGAGGTGAAGCGAGACATCGACGGCATGCGTAAGCTGGTGGAGACGAACCCCAGGTTGGACGCGGTGGCCATCGAGATCAGGAAGCTGGAACTTGTCCGGGGCGAACTGGAGGCGTCCATTGAGAGACTGCGCGCCAGGATCGCGGACACGCGGCCCGTGGCCGGCGACGCGGCAGCCGCGCAAGAGGCGCTCCAGGGACTGGGCCGGATGCTAAAGGGGCTGTCCGTCCCGCGGCAGATCGAGGTACTCCGAACCCTGGTCCGCCGAACCAGGGTCTGGAGGAATCGCGTGGAGTTGGACCTCAACGAACTGGCCGTCGCGGACATCAAGCGGGCGCTTGGCGAGCGCCATTGATCCGATGGCCGGCCACTTCGCAATTCGCCTTGATGCCGGACGGGAACGAAGGTAGCTTCCTTCACGCCGGGGCGGCATCGAGCCGCCTGACGGCAGGAGGAATGAATCGATGGCAAAGAAAAAGTCCGAGAAAGGCGGGGCGTCCAAGAAGGACAAG
>CAYWAR010000494.1:1114-1850 GCA_964455765.1 uncultured Elusimicrobia bacterium | reverse complement strand
AGGTCGCCGGCACGGAGATCGTGGGATTGCTGCCCCGCGAGGCCCTGCTGGACTTCGCCGCCGACCGCTTGCGCGTCCAAGGCTTCGATCCCGCGGTGCAGGTGCTCGAGGAGAGGCTGGAATCCCTCGAACGCGGCTGGGAGGCCTCGGCCGTGAGGGTGGCCGACGCCTTCGCGAGCACCGACCCCACCCCCGGGGGAGGCTCCGCCGCGGGGGTCGCCGGGGCGATCGCCTGCGCTCTGGGGGAGATGTCCTGCGGCGTGAGCATGGGCGGCAAGAAGTTAGACGAGGCCCGCCGCGCCGCCCTGGGTTCGGCCGCGGTGGGTTTCGCGGCCGCGCGCGCCCGGCTGCACGGGCTCACCTCCGAGGACGCGGCCGCCTTCGACGCCTTCATGGAGACTTTCAAGCTTCCCAAGGACGAGCCGGCGCGGGCCGCGCGGATGAGGGACACCCTCGTGCGCGCCGGCGAAGTCCCCCTCGAGACGGCCAGGGCTGCGCTCGCGGCCCTGGGCACGGTGCGCGAGGCCGCCCCGCTGGCCGTGGGCACCGTGGCCTCGGACTTGAACTGCGCCGCGCACCTTCTGCGCGCGGCCGCGCTCTGCGCGCTCGAGAACGTGCGCATCAACGCGGATTCCCTCAAGGACGCCGAGGCCGCCTCGCGCCTGCGCGGCGCGGCCGCCACGCTCGAAGCGGAGCTGGAAGGAACGGGATCATCCTGATGATACGGCGGCATGGC
>CAYWAR010000494.1:0-1104 GCA_964455765.1 uncultured Elusimicrobia bacterium | reverse complement strand
CCAACCCCGAAGGGGATGGGGCACGCACGGGCTCCACCCGAAGCTAAGGGGGCATGGCCCCCCGGACGGAAGCACACCCCCGTGGGGGGTGCGCTAGTGACCTTCCCCGTGGCCTCCCTGGTCCTGACCGTCCTCGTGGCCGCGGCCGTGGGGGCCTTGATCCACGCCTACGGCGGAAAGGAGTACCGGTCTTGGGCCGTGCCCGTGACCGGGGCGCTCCTCTTCGGAGGGGTCGGCCACGCCTGCGACCTGCCCGACTGGGCGGTGATCGGCGGCTTCCTTCTCACGCCCTTCGTCTTCCACCGCACCGTGCGCTCGAGGCTCGGCAAGGCCGCCCGGCGCCTGCCGGCCGTGGAGGTGCCCGAGGAGGGGCTGAGGCTCAAGCGCATCCCGGACCCCTCCGGGAAACATGTAGCGGTATGGATGTCCTCCCCGATGGAGGAAGCTCCCCGAGAAAAACGCCTATTTCCAACGGAGCAAACCATAGGGCAGGAACGGGGGGGCCTTGCCCAGGCCCCCCTGATGGTAGCCCTGGACTTCATCGGGGAGAAGGACGATGAGTATGAGGTGGTGCTCTGGACCGAGGCGCCCAAGCATCTGCCCGGCGCGCTGGTATTGCATCATCGGGATTCTGAGGGGGAGCTGCGCAGCCGGCTCTCGAGCCAAAATCCGATCACCGGGATCGACGGCCTTCCCTTCGAGATCGAGGCGCGCGCGTTCCCGGATGAATACGCCTTCCGGGTGCTGGACCTGCGGGGGGTCTCGGCGGTGGCGGAGCTCTACTCCCTGCGCACCGAGGATAGGGAGATATTCGTGCATGCCCTGGAGAAGTCGATCCGCGTCGTCTCCACCGCGGCCTTCTCGGAGGAAGAGCTCTTGCGCCTGCTCAAGGCAGCGGCCATATTTTTCCGGAAAGTCCTGTCCTCTTATAACTAGGAGGATGCTCGTTGTCGGGGATTACTCTAGGATAAGAGATCGAGGCGGTAGCCGAGGCCGCGCACCGAGGAGACCTTCTTCCCCCAGGCCCCCAGCTTGTCGCGCAGATGGCCGAGCGTCACGTCCACGACGCGGCTGGCCACGTCGATGCCCACCCCGTAGCCCCAG
>CAYWAR010000493.1:0-1860 GCA_964455765.1 uncultured Elusimicrobia bacterium | reverse complement strand
GCGCGTGGGCCCGGCGCAGGCCTGCGTGTTCTTCGCGGGTTTCACCGCCGTCCACGGCTTCATGTTCGCCCTTCCGGCCTGGGCGGCGCGCTTTCCCTCGGCCGGGTTGTCGCGGCGGTTCAAGCTGCGCTCCTCCAGCGCGCTGGCCCTGGCCTTCCTCCCCGCGATGCTGGTCATCGACGGGTACTACCCCCAGCTCTTCCCGGTGCGGGCCGCGGGCAGCCAGCTCTCGCATCTGCCCAACCTGCAGATCATCGAGATCCTGGGCAACGCGGGGCTCGGCTTGCTCCTGCTCTCCTTTAACGCCGCGCTCTTCGCCTTCCTGCGCGCCTGGACGCGCGAGCGCGCCTTCCCCGCGGGCTTGGCCGCCGGGACGCTCGTCCTCCTGGCCCTGGCCGCGGGAAACGAGGCCTACGGCCGCAGGCGCATCGCCCAAGTGGACGCGGACATCGCCGCCCGGGCCGCTTCGCGCGGGACCTTGAAGGTCTCCATCCTGCAGGGCTCTCTGGCCGCGGAGGTGAAGAATCTGCGCGAGAGGTTCTCCGCCAACCTGGGCCGGCATCTGGGGCTCATGGACGAGGCGATGAAGTCCGAGCCCGACCTGGTCCTCTGGCCGGAGACCACCTATGAGCGCGTGGTGCGCTATCCCCAGGGCGCGAAACCCCAGGATGTCCGCGTGGAAGGCCTGCCTCTCTCCGAAGCCCTGCGCCGCGACATCCCGCACGGGGTGCATCTGCTCCTGAGCGCCATCGGCGAGGAGGAGCTTGCGCCGGGGAGTTTCGCGCCGGACGGGCGGCCCAAGAAGGTGCACAACATCTCCCTCCTCGTCGGTCCTAAAAAGGAGTTCCTGGGCCTCATCGAGAAGCGCTATCTGATCCCGTTCGGGGAGTACATGCCGCTGGGCGGCGTGTTCAAGGGTCTTAAGAGGGTAAGCCCCAACACCTGGAACCTGACCCCGGGGACGCGGCAGGAACTGCTCGTCATGAAGGACGGCACCCGGATCGGGGTGCTCATCTGCTACGAGGACGGCCTTCCGGAGTATTCGGCGGGGTATTCGCGCCTGGGGGCGGACCTGCTGGTGACGCAGACGAGCGACACCTGGTTCGGCCCCCAAATGGCCGAGAACCACTTGCGGGCCAGCGCCCTGCGCGCCGTGGAGGGACGGAAGTATCTCGCGCGCGCCGTGAACACCGGCGTGAGCGCCATTGTGGATCCGGTCGGTCGCGTCCTGGGCCGTTTGGAGCCCGACCAGCGCGGCGTGCTGAGCGTCCCCATCGTGAGGATGGAAGCCTGCCCCCCACAAGCCCGCCTAGGCGGGCTCTTGTATGCCTTGTCTTTTCTCTTCCTGATAGCCGTCTTCCTCTGCGCACCCAAATCGACGGCTTGACAGGCCGGGCGGGGGGCTGTTACACTTTGTTCGGATACACCATGGAAGAAGAGAAGCGCGGGCCGTCGGTGTTGATGCTCATCCTGCTCCCCATACTCGGGGCGGGGCTCTATCTCGGCTGGCGGCTGGCCAACTCCGGGGACGACGCCGCGCAGGGCTCGGCCGCGGAAAGCCCCTTCAACGTGGCCGAACTCCCCGAGGGGAGCGAGCCCGACCCTCTCCCCGCCTCCGAGGAGCCCTCCCCCCTCCTCCTCGGCCGGACGGACGCCCGGCCCCAGAAAGGCGGGCCCGGTCTGCCCGGCTTCGTGCCCGAGACCAGCAGCCTCTTTACCGGGAAGAAGGACCCGGCCAAGGCCGTGGTCGACCCCGCGGCCAAGGCGGAGCGGGAGTTCCTGCGCAAGCATGACGCGACCATGCAAGCCTACCAGGAGCGCGTGCTCAAGCCCCTCTCGGACAAGTACTACAAGAAATAC
>CAYWAR010000492.1:0-1861 GCA_964455765.1 uncultured Elusimicrobia bacterium | reverse complement strand
GGGTCCAGGCTTCCGGCGGGGCCCTCCTTGGCGCGGGGGGTTTGGCTCAGGACTCGGGCGGCTCGGGAGGCGCAGGCGGACCCGGCGGCGCAGGCGGCGGCTCGCCTGGAGCGGGAAGGGCCGCGGGTGGAAGGCGGACTTCCGCCGGCGGGGGCGCGGCGGAGAATCCGGCGCAGGACCCGGCGGCCCGCTTAGGACATGTCCCTGCGGGAGGAGAGCCGAGGAACCGGCTGCGGCCTTTCGAGGATAAAACGCCCAAGGACACGGCGGCCATGGCCCAGACCGTGGAGGCGCTCGGGCAGCAGGCCCTCCTGGGCGGGGCGGAGCTTCGAAAGGCCCAGTTCGCGCGCGCGGCCGAGGATAAAGCCTTGGAGGGCCTCATGTCGGAAGCTTCATCCCAGGGCATGGGGAAGCCTCCGCCGGAGTCGCCGCCGCTGGCGACGGGCAAGACCTGGCCCGTCAAAGGCGGCGGCCGGGTCAGCCAGGAGTTCGGCCCCACGGATTTCTATCTGGAGCCTCCGAGGACCTATCAAGGGAAGAAATACGCGCATTTTCACGGTGGGATAGACATCGCCGCGCCCAAGGGCACGCCGGTGCTCGCGCTCGACGCCGGCAAGGTGACCTTTGCGGGGGGGAACCAACAGAAAGGCGTGAGCGTGGTCGTGGCCCATGAGAACGGACTGGTCACCACCTACCATCACCTCGACCTAGGGGCCAGGGGCCCCACGGTGCGGCCCGGGCAGTACATCGGCGCCGGGCAGACCGTGGGCTTCATCGGCATGACGGGCATGACCACCGGCCCGCACCTGCACTTCATCGCCAAGAAGGGCGACCTCGTCAATCCCAGGACAGTGCTGCCGGTCCCCCAGAAAAAGTAGACGGAGGCCGTTAGTGGAAGGAGGCACCGCCTTCTCTTTGGTCGAAAGCCGCCTGCTCCTTCCTCCCCCGTTCGATGACCGACTCGGCGCTGAGAGAGGCGCTCTCCTTGGCGGCTTTGCAAGTCCGGTCGGAAGGCAGTTTCTTGAGCGCGTCGAGCACCTCCCCTCCGGTCCGCACGGCGATGGTGCCGTGACCTTCCTCGTGCCTCTTGAGAAGCTCCAGGAACGAACGCCATTTTTCCACGGTCTCCTTGGAGGCGTTGGCCGGGGTCTCCCAGCGCGGATAGGTGTAGGTGAGCTGGACCAGGGCCTCGGAGGAGACCAGGCCGCAGCCGCCGCTCTTCTCGCCGAAGCTCCCCTGCCAGCCGATGCGGTAGGCCGTGGTCGCGTTGGCCCGCCGTCCGATGCCTTGCTTGACCACCATGGGCCCGAAAAGGGATATCTGCCCTCCCAAATGCTCCGGCAGCAAGCCGTAGACCGGGAAATACTCGCAGCGCAGGGTGACCTTTATCCCGCGCGAGGGCTCGCTTTCTCCGTCCTTGCAGATGGAGGGGCCCTCCCATTTCTTCTCCATGGGATCAGAGGGGCGCGGCGGCGGCGCCGCGCCCGCGGTGGGCAGGCGCGGCGCGGCGGCTTCGTCTGCGGCGGGCGCGCCGTAACGGCTCAGGGCTTGGCGGCACTGCGGCAGGGCGGCGGCTTTGTGGGCGCGCAGGCATTTGAGCAGCGCCTCTTCGGAGAATGAGCCCTTTGAGCAGAAGAGTCCGATCTCGTTGGAGCAGGCGTCGTGGACCCCGATGGCGGCCGGGGCTCCGGCCGCCCGAGTGTGGAGGGAGAGGAGGGCGAAGAGACCTGGAAAAGCCCTCCGAGCAAGATACCGCAGGGGGATATCCCTCATAAAAGAGCGAGGCGCGGGGGGGAACGCCGGGGGGCCTCCCACGCCGCGGCGGACAGGTCCGCGGCGGCCAGGTGGGCGCGAGCCTGGT
>CAYWAR010000491.1:0-1864 GCA_964455765.1 uncultured Elusimicrobia bacterium | reverse complement strand
CTGCCTGGCAAGATTATTGGAAACTAGAGCATGCCTTGCTGGGCGGCTTTAAGAAAATTCAAAAGTGCGAAAGGCCGGCCTTGGCGCAGGCAAATAATTTGATCCAAGCATGTGATGCTGAGCAACTTTGGTATATCCGCTTATGCCGTGGAATTCTCGCAACCATTGCTGGCATCGTATTGCTGATTCTGGCCTTGCGGCGATACAATAGAAATGGAGGGGTTCCGAAAAGCAAGGAAGTATCTAACCAACGTAAAAGGGGAATATCGAATTCCTGGGGAGTCCTCATGGTATTAGTAGCTATCGGGATAATGGGATCAAAATTGCTTTCGTCTGAAAAGGCAAGGGAATAGCACCCTTTCACAGACCAATGTCTCCCTGAGCGCGTTACGAAGGCCAAGCGCCTTTGACCGACCTCCCCTATTATTTCCGCTTCCCGATGGTTTTCTCCCGACTATCCACGTGGATAGCGGCTCGGAGTATCCCAGGGATGGAACTTTTTGGCAGGTTGGATCGTATTATTAGTATGAACCCCCTTCGCCTGCCCTCCACAAACGGCTTCGGGCCGTCTGCCCTGCTGATCGCCAATTTGCCCGACGACCACCTCGAAGCTCGCCTCCAGCGCCTCGCCGGAATCGAGCGCAGGGCTCTGACCCTGCTGTTGGCCCACCTGGCGGAATTTGATGCCCGCCGGCTCTACGCGGATCGGGGTCACCCCTCCTTATTCACATACTGCGTGCGCGTGTTAGGCTACTCGGAACAGGGCGCCTACAAGCGCATCCAGGCGGCCCGCGCCGCGCGCACGCATCCCGCCCTGCTCCAACGCCTGGCTGATGGCGAACTCCATTTGGCGGCCATTGTTGTTCTGGCGCCGCATCTGCGCGTGGAAAATCTCCACGCGAGGCTTGAAGCGGCGCGGGGCAAGAACATCCGGGAGTTGGAAGCGATGGCGGCCGGATGGGCACCTCGGCCGGAGGCGCGCGAGTTCCTGCGAGCTCTGCCGTCGCGGGCCACCCTCGATGAGCGTACGGATGTTGCCGCTGCCGAGCTTAAGCCCCCGAGTTCCGCCTCGGACCCCGCGCTGAGATCGCCTGCCGCGGCCCCGGGGGCGTCGCATCCGCCTCCATCTACGGGGCTCGGGACCCGGCCCATGCAAGGAGCGCCCGGACCGCGGGAACAAATCGAGCCGCTCTCCGCTGAGAGGTTCCTCTTCCGCTTCACGGCCGGTGCGGGACTACGCGCGGACTTCATGCGGGCCAGGGATCTGTTGCCGATCCAGCCGTCGGCCGGTCCCATGGAGGCTGTATTCCGGGCCGCCCTTGGAGCTCTACTGGACCGACTGGATCCGCAACGGCGCCACGCCCGTCGTCAGAGAGCCAAGCGCAGGGAGACGCGCCGTCGGGAGGGGGACGGTCGTGACCCGTCGCGGCGGATCCTCCGTCCCTTGCGTGATGCGGTATGGACACGGGATGGCGGCCGATGCACCTTCGTGGGTCCGGACAGCCAACGCTGTACGGCCACGCGGTACTTGGAGATCGACCATGTCCGGCCCTATGCCCTGGGTGGACGCTCCGATGACCACGCTAACCTCCGCTTGACCTGTCGCGCGCATAATCAGCTTTTGGCCCGGCGGGCATTCGGGGAGGCGACGTGCAGGGGAAAAGGGGCGCCTAAGCGTCTCACGGGTTGAGGTGGATAGCTTTGGAGCATCCACCATCCACGTCCCGGGTAGTCCGTAGGCTCCCGGCAAACGAAAAGGACCGTCGCTGCCCTCCCCACACTTTCGTGCCATGAGCCATCTTTTCTCTGTGTCTCCGTGCCTCTGTGGTTTAGGCGTTTCACCAGTCCAGAGTCCGTTCTTTTC
>CAYWAR010000490.1:0-1865 GCA_964455765.1 uncultured Elusimicrobia bacterium | reverse complement strand
GGAGCGCAAAATCGCCCGGCCAAATCGCGCATAATTATCCGGTCGGAGCACTAGTAAGGAATGAACTGCATGACACGGCGGCATGACCCCCCGGACGGAAGCGCACCCCCCCGGGGGGTGCGCTGACATGTGCGGGATCGCGGGCTCCCTCGCGTTGCGCGGGCCGGCCCCCCCCGGCGAAGAGGAGTCGGTGCGCCGCATGGTCGAGACCCTCGTCCACCGGGGGCCCGACGAGGACGGGTTCCTCTCCGAGGGCCCCGCGCGCCTGGGCATGCGGCGGCTCAACATCATCGACCTCTCCACGGGCAAACAACCCATCTACAACGAGGACCGGACCGTGGGCGTGGTCTACAACGGGGAGATCTACAACTACCTCGAGCTCCGCTCCGAGCTCGAAGCCAAGGGCCACCGCTTCTCCACGCGCTCGGACACGGAAACGCTCGTGCACCTCTACGAGGAGGAAGGCCCCCTCTTCCCCCAGCGCCTGCGCGGGATGTTCGCCTTCGCTCTCTGGGACTCCAAGCGCGGCCGCCTGCTCCTGGGGCGCGACCATTTCGGCGTCAAACCCCTCTATTGGGGGGCATTCGGAGACCGCCTCCTCTTCGGCTCGGAGATACGCGCCCTCCAGGCGCACCCGGCCTTTCAAGCCGAGACGGATCCCGACGCCCTCGACGATTTCCTGACCCTGCTCTTCATCCCCGCCCCTAGGACGGTCTACCGCGGTCTCGCCAAGCTCGAGCCCGGCACCGTGCTGAGCGTGGAGAGCGACGGCTCCAGGACGCACCATGTCTTCTGGGACCCGGCCGCGGCCGTAGCCCGCGGCGCCGCGCGCCGCCTCACGGACCTGGGAGAGACGCTGGAGCTGTTGGACGAGAAGATCTCCGAATGCGTGAAGATGATGCTCAGAAGCGACGTCCCGCTGGGGGTGTTCCTATCCAGCGGACTGGACTCCTCGGCCGCGGCCTACTACGCGAGCCGGCACCAGAAGGGCGTAAAAACCTTCACCATCCATTACGCGCCGGGCTCCGGGGCCGACGAGAGCTACAGCGAACACAGGGAGGCGGCCGCGACCGCGCGGCTGCTGGGAACCGAGCACTCCGAGATCGAGATGGAGCTTCCCCAAGACCTGACCGGCTTGGTCTGGGAGGTGCTCTCGCGCTTCGATGAGCCCTTCGCGGACCTCTCCGCCCTGCCGACCTACATGCTCTGCAAGGAGGCCCGCAAGCACATCACCGTCGCCCTCACGGGGGACGGGGGAGACGAGCTTTTCGGCGGCTACCCCACCACCCTCGCCACCGAGGCCCTGGCCTTCTACCGCCTCCTCCCCGGGATCCTGCGCAAGCGCGTGCTCCCCGCCCTGGCTTGCGCTTTGCCTACGAGCCTGGCCCGCGTCTCCCTCGATTACAAGCTCAAGCGCTTCCTGCAGACCGCCCGGCATGTCGACGAGCCCATGGCCGCCCATTTCTCCTGGCGCGGCGCCTTCTACTGGCAGGAGCGCGAGACCTGCTACGCCCCCTCCTTTTACGACGCCGTCCGCGACCGGGCGCCTTACGCGAGCTCCCTAGCCCTTCTCAAGGGCGCCCAGGCGCTCACGCTCAAGGACCAGGTCCAGCTCGCGGATCTGCGCGTCCATCTGCCGGACCTCTATCTGGTCAAGGCCGACCGCATGAGCATGGCCCACTCCCTGGAGCTCAGGCCGGTGCTCCTCGACCCGGAGCTCGCCGAGCTGGCCTTCTCCATCCCCCACTCCTGGAAGATCCGGGGGTTTACGACCAAATGGATACTGCGCCGCCTCCTGCGCGGCAAAGTCCCCGATGAGGTCGTGGACCTTCCCAAGAAGGGATTCACCCCGCCGCTCTCCTTCT
>CAYWAR010000489.1:0-1874 GCA_964455765.1 uncultured Elusimicrobia bacterium | reverse complement strand
CCTCGATCATCTTGAGGATCTCCCGTGCCACCTCGACCGCCCCGGGCTTCAGGGCCTCGGCGCCTGGGAAGATGGCCAGCAGCGCCGTGGGCTTGACCATCCCGATCTTGGTCCGCCCGCCGTCCTGGTAGACCGAGATGCGGCAGGGCAGGGCCAGGTTCATCGTCATGTTCTGGCTGAGCACCTGGGTGGCCCGCTGGGGGTTACACACCTCCAGGATCTTGCAGGCGTTGGGGAAGTCGATCCCCTTCTCCTTCAGGGTCTGCTGCAGGTTGTGGACGTGCAGGACGCCGAACTTGTTTCGCTTCACGGCCTCCTCGAGGTCGCGGGCCGCGGTCTCCACGTCCTTCGTGGTCTCGACGATGTACAACATGGATCCATCCTCCGCTTGATGCGCCTCACGCTGTTCGGGTTCGCCGGGTCCAGCAACCCTGCCCGCGGTTCTCCACCCGACGTGGGATCTTGACTTACCCCCCCTGTAGTGTGATCCAGATCCGCAGAAAAGGGTTCAGAGGACTGGCACGCACAGAACGCGATGTGCCGGGTCCTCACTGCCCTGCGTCCGGGAGGGCGGGGGCCGTTGTGCCGCGGTGGAACAGTCGCGCCAGCCAGGCCCGGGGCGCGAAGCGGACCGCCAGATCGTCGAACAGGGAGTAGGCCACGGGCGTTGCCAGGAGCGTGAGGAGAAGCGCCAGCGTTTGCCCGCCGGCAATGATCGACCCGATGGCGCGGTTGCTCCCGGCGCCCGGGCCGCTGCTGATGAGAAGCGGCAGCATCCCGGCAACGAAGGCGAGAGTGGTCATCAGGATGGGGCGGAGCCGGTCGCGGTTGGCCTGGATGATGGCCTCGGCTCGGGGCATTCCGTGCGCGCGGAGGCCGATCATGTGGTCGATCTGCAGGATGGAGTTCTTCTTCACGATGCCGAAGAGGACCAGGAGGCCGAGGGCCGTGAAGATGTTCAGGGACTGCTGGAAGAGCAGGATGGACACCAGGGCGAACGGCACCGTGAGCGGGAGGGCCAGCAGGATCGTGACGGGGTGGAGCCACGACTCGAACTGGGCCGCCAGGATCAGGTACATGAAGATAATGGACAGGAGGAAGGCCAGTCCGAAGTTCAGCGCGGCCGTGCCCATCTCCTTTGAGGTCCCCGTGACCCCCGCCTGGTACGCCGGATCGAGGTTCATGGCCTTGACTTCCTTCCAGAGGGCGTCCAGGGCGGACTGCTGGTCGTAGCCGGTCCGCATGTTGGCGCTGATGGTTACCTGGCGGCGCCGCGTGACGCGGTCCACTTGGGATGGACCCTCGCTCTCCTGGAAGCGCGCCACGTTGTCCATGCTCACCGCACCCAGCTTGGTGGAGGGGACTGACATCTGGCCCACCCCGTCAACCGTCGTGCGCCACTGCTGGACGGCGCGGGCGTGGACCTCGTACTGCTCGCCGTTCTCGTTGTACGTCGAAATCTTTCGCCCGCCGACCATGACCCGGAGTGTGTCGGCCACGTCCGCCACCTGCACCCCCAGTTCGGCCGCCTTCTTCCGATCCAGGTCCACCGACATCTCCGGCTTCCCCAGGATGAGGCTGGTATCGACGTCCACGACGCCCGGGACCTTGGCCAGCGCCGCGGTCAGACGCTTCGAGTGCTCGCCCAGCTTCTGGATGTCCGGCCCGCTGATGTAGAACGCGATCTCTTTGTTGGCCATACCGCCGCCCGAGATCGCCGCCACCTGGGAGACGCTCGTGCGCAGCTTCTCAGGGGCGAACTTGGGGAGGACCACCTTGCGCACCTGGTCCATGATCGCGAACTGGGACGTCTGGCGCGTGTGGATGTCCTGCAGCTTCACGAAGATGGAGGCAAGGTTGGCCGTGCGCCGCTC
>CAYWAR010000488.1:0-1884 GCA_964455765.1 uncultured Elusimicrobia bacterium | reverse complement strand
CCGAAAGTCAACGTCTGACCCCATGTAGGACAAAGGGCCTAGGGGAGGGTGGGACTGGGGGCCCGTGTTCTTGTTGGGGGGAGGGGGTATCCTTGGGAGGCACCCTTGTAATCCCCGAGATCGGTCGGGGAGCTTCCACCTCCGGACCCAATCCGGAGTCACCAGGGGAACAACAAGAACTCATGTTGTTCCTTTCAAGCATCGAAAGACAAACGAAGAAAGCCTTGGCCTCCGCCTTGGCCCTGGGGCTTTCCTGCTCCGGATGGCTGGGAAGCCCCGCCTTCGCACAGGGGGCGGCCGCTTTCGCCCCCGCCGCTCTTCAAGGACCGGTCGCCTGGGCCTCCCCGCGCGGCAACGCGCATAGGCTGCTCCAACTGGCCCAGGGACGCGACCTGACCATCGAGGATGAAAAACTCATCCGCGCCATCGCCCTCCGTTTTCCGGAAGCCTCCCGGACCCCGGATACGGACTCCCTATTCGAACAGTCCCCCGATGGCCTGCGCCTGACCCAGGCGGGAAAGGAGTTCGTGCTTCGCCTCCTCTCCAGCCTGGGGGACGCGGCGCAGGACCCCGCCTCCTTCGGGATGAACCCGGAAGCGTTCGCGGAATTGGCGGACCTGCGGGACGGCCTCTCGCGCACTCCGTCCCTGGACGCGGCCGAGAAAGCCGCGCAAGGCTCGGACTTCGGGTCACTCTTCGATGGATCGGGCCCGTCGGGATCGGACGCCATTCCCGTCGCCGCGCAAGCCGAGGCTCCTTCCTCGGCCCTGTCTGCCGACCCGGGCGCGTACTCCCGCGGGCCGGCTTCCACCTACGCCGGCCTTCCGGCCCCGGCGCGGCTTTCCTTCCCGGCCGAGAAGCCGGGCCTTTGGCAGCGCATCAAGGCCTTCTTCCGCGGGCCCGCCCTGATCCCGGCCGTTTTCATCGGAAGCATCTCCTCCACCTACGGCTCCGAGATCAGCGGAGCGAGCACCTTCATACACGAGGGGTCTCACCGGGCAACGGCCCAGCTCCTGGCCGATCCGGGCTACCTCAAGCTCCAAGTCGACGGCTTCGAGAACTTCGGCGCGCTCGTCAAAAACCCCTCGTGGGAAAGCCTCAAGGACTTCCTTACGATGAGGGACACCCACGCCGACGGCGCGGCAGGCTACGTCTCCTACGGGGACCTCCACCCCACCGAACTCGGCCGCCGCATCGGGGCGAACGCCTCCCGCGCCGTGATCTCGGCCGCGGGCTCCGCGGCCCAGGCCGGGGCGAGCATGGCTCAGTTCGCCGTGGGCTACGCCGTGCGCAAGAACCATCCGGTCATCGGCTACACCCTGATGGCCGCCTCCTCGGTCCAGCACCTGAGCAATTCCCTCTATCTCTGGAGCGCGGCCGGGATGTCCGCCGGAGAGCTCGCCGAGGCCGCGACGACCGGGCATGACTGGGCCTCTTTCGCCGCGGCCACCGGGATCAACCCCACGCTGACCGCTCTCGCTTACACCGCCCTCCTGCCCGCGGAAGCGCTCGTGCTCCACCTCATCGGCAAGGCCGTCCAGAAGAAAAAGGACGACCAGCGGGCGCTGGCCTCGCTCATCGCTCGGGGGGAGATCACCGAAGCCGACCTTCTCCGCCTCTACGACGGCTACCCGGAGAAGGCGCGCCTGCAGGCCGCGGAGCGCACGGTGGCCGCCGTCGCCGCCGGAGAAGGCGCCGACGACGATCCGCGCGCCTCCGGCGAGGCGGCCAAGCAATACCGCGCCTTCCAACTGCATGTGGCGCAAGCCTACCGGGGACTCGTCGATGAGGAGAAACTGCGCCTGGGTCCGGTCCAGGAAGAGAAGCTCTCCCTGAAGGAGCGCCTGGCCGCGGGCTGGAAGGGACTATTCTCAGGACCCGACA
>CAYWAR010000487.1:0-1884 GCA_964455765.1 uncultured Elusimicrobia bacterium | reverse complement strand
ATGCGCTCAAGCTCTCTGGCCGAGAGCTGCCGGTCCTCCTCGCCGACGCGGATATGGGCGCGGCCGAAGGCGAGGTAGGGGGCATCCTCACCCGAGAAGCGGACCCGGATGCACCCTTTCCCGGACAGCTTTACCCGCTCGACCTTGGGATAGATTCGGGGCTCGATCCGCTCCGACAGAGTCCGGGAAACGTCCCGCAGAGTCTGCTCGGAGACGGCCTGCCCGAGGATGGTTCCATCGTTCCGGACGCCGAAGAACAGTTCGCCCTTCCGATGCTTGTTCAGGATGGCGGCCACGGAGATGACGCCCTCCTTCAGCTCGGAAGTGGACCGCTTCAGCTCCAGGATTTCGGATTCCGATCTCATGTTTCGGAGGAAAGAGTTCGCGCGACAACCCGTTGGAATGAAATTGGGGTGACCGACGGGACTTGAACCCGCAGCCTCCTGGGCCACAGCCAGGCGCTCTAACCACTTGAGCTACGGCCACCGCTTGAGCCCATTGTAGCGAATTTGGGCGGAGAATTGTCATCGGACGCGCGTAGGCCCTAGGACCCAGTTTGCCTTGGGACCTGCGACCCTCGAAGGGAGGAGCGGCCGCGGCTATAATCTCAAGGATGATGAACCCCAAGATTATCAGCCTGCCTTTCGCCGCACTGCTCGCGATCCCTTGCCGAGCGAACGTCTCCGCGCCCCAGGCCGCCTCTCCTCAAGCGGCCCCGGTCGCGGCGGCGCCCGTCGCCCAGACCGCGGCACAGACGGCGAAAGACGAGGTTAAAACGACGGCTGCCACAAGCAAGGAAAAACGGCAACCTGCAAACGGCGGCGGCCGCTTGGCCGCCGCGGGTCTGGCCAAGCAGGCGGCCGGGCTCCTTAAGAAATTGCGCTACTCCAAAGCCATCGCTCTCTTGAACCAAGCCTCGGCCATGAATCCCGATTCCGCCGAGCTGTTTTCCCGGCTCGGCGACGCCCATTTTCAGAAGGCTTTCCGCAAAGGCCCCGAGAAGGCGGACAAGAAGTCCGCGGCGCGCGCCATCTCGGCTTACGAAAAGGCTCTTGCCCTAGAAAAAGGCAAGGTGAAAGGCTCCTATCTTCTCTACCACGGCTTGGCGCTCAGCTATGAGGTGGTCGGCAAGCCTTCCTCGGCCCTCGAAACCTGGAAGAAGGCCGCCAAAGCGTCCCCGAGCAACCCAATCCCCTATCTGTACGCGGCCTCCCTGCGCTATAAGATGGGAGACACCGAACTCTCCGCGTCCAATCTCTCGGCCGGGATACGGCGGGCGCGCAAGATCAACGCCTACCCCTCCATCGCTCGCCTCATCCGCTCGGACGCGGCTTTCTCGGGACTGCTCTCCAGCCCGAGCAACCAAGCGGTTCTCGACGTCTACGACGCGGTCCACGCCGGGAAGCTCCGGGAAGACGAGGCGGCATCGGCGCCCACGGACCTGCGCGACTCCCTGCGCGACATCCCGATGGAAGCCCTACGCGCGCCCCCGGCGGCCGTGGAACTCGACCCCCGGGTGAGCCAGCCCCTTTCCCAGGCGGACTACGCTTACCAACAGCAGAAGTACCGGGCCGCCATCGAGGCCTACAAGGAGACCCTCTCCGCGGACAAACGCAAGGGAACGCTGGACCCCGCGCGCAAGTCGCTGGTCTATGAACGCATCGGCGCCTCCTACCGCCAGCTCGGCCTGGTGGGAGAAGCGGTGCGCTTCCTCGAGAAAGCCGTCGGACAGATGCCCCAAAACTCCGAGGCCCATTTCCAACTGGCGCTCTCCTTCGCCGCGGGCGGGAAGCTCGGCTCAGCCCTCGATTCCCTCGAGGATTCCCTCAAGAACGCGGCCACGCCCGCGGACCTGCGCAAGCTGCTCCTGAGCGCGCGCACGGA
>CAYWAR010000486.1:0-1899 GCA_964455765.1 uncultured Elusimicrobia bacterium | reverse complement strand
GCATCGAAGCGTAGAATACGTGAAGCTCATGGGCAGCGAGAGGTTCCAAGCCCACGCCCACAACGATGTGCTCCAGGCCCTGGCCACGACGGGCTTGGCCGGGGCGGGAGCTTATCTGGCGCTGTTGGCGGCTCTTTGCCTGGCGGCCCGGAGATCATTGAGCGAGGCCGGAGGCAGGGCCGAGACCGCCGCGCTATGCGGCGGCCTCCTGGGACTCTTCCTCGTGATGAAACTCGATCCGATCGCTCTTGAAGTGCTCGTGACCGCGGCCTTCCTCTCAGGCCTGCTCATGCGAACCCCCAGGGACGCGCCCAGCGTTCCTCTCCACCCTCTCCTTGCCGCCTCTCTCGCGCTCGCCGCGGCGGCGTCGCTGGCCGGTGGCTGGCGCCTCATCGCGGCGGACCTCCACGCCCATGAAGGCAAGGCCGCCACCATGCCCTCGGAAGCGGCCTCGCGGTCGCTGAAAAAGGCGATCGGCCTCAACCCCTGCGAGCTGAGCTACCAGATACTCTTCGTCAATCAACTGCAGGACAGGGTCAATACCGCGGGTCCCGGCCTGCGGGGCGAGCTGATGGCCGAGGCCGAGTCCCTGACCTCCGGAGCATGCCATCCCGAGGACGTGAATGCGCATTACCTGCGCGGCATCGTGAGCTACATGAGAGCGCAAATGGGCACGCCGGAGAAGTTCCCCGCCGCGGCCGCGGCCCTCGATGAAGCCCTGAAGCGGGACCCCCTCTTCGTGCCCTTGCTGAGGAGCCGCGCGGAGATGGCAAGGCGCATGGGAGACGCCGCTCTAGCCGGGCGGCTTGATGAGAGGGTCGCGGCCTTGGGCAAGCCCTGACGCGCCGGCCTCGCTTATCCTTCCGTCTTCACGGCGGCGAGCCGGCCCGCGGTAGGAATGCTATAGTCCTCGCGTGAAACTGCGCTGCGATCTGCACCTCAACGGAGGCTCGCGCAAGCTCATCCTGGTCCCCTCGACCACCGAGACCGGGGAGCACCTGGGCCTCAAGCTCTCGGCCGTGCTCCTCTTCTGGGCTCAGGACCCCATCGTGGACGCGAGCCTCAAGCACCCCTCTCTCGCCGGGCAGGAGTTCCAGCCGGACCTCATCGCCTTCGATGAGACCGGAGCGGTGAAGCTCTGGGTCGAATGCGGCAAGACCGCGCTCCACAAGCTCAAGAAGCTCACCCGCCGCTACCCCCAGGCGCGCATCCTGGTGCACAAGCCCTCCCCCCAGGACGCGACGCGCTTCAGGCATGAGCTGGAGACCCGGCTCGACCGCCATGAGGCCGTCGAGATACTGGCCTGGCCCGAGGGCCGATTCAAGGAATGGCTGGGCGCCCTGCGCGAGAACAACGAGGCCTACGGCGAGTCCGACGAACGCTCCCTCAACCTCGTCCTCAACGACCACCCCATGGCCGTGGACATGCTCTCGTTCTGATTGCCGAGGCCGTTCGGGGTCGTGCCCAAACGACGCAAGCCCGTCGGATTTCACCGAAATCCGACGGGCTTGCGGAGATTTCTCGGCTGCTTACCAGGAGAAGGCTTGGAGCGCGGAGGACGGGGAGTAGACGACGCGCGTCGTCTCACCCCGGTCCACCTGCTTCTCGGTCGAGATCTTCCCCACGCGCTTGAAGCTCCACTTCACGTAGTATTTCTTCCCGGTCTTGAGCTTGTCGATGATCAGCGAGCCGAAGTCCACGAAGTAGGAGTCCGCGCCGGGGAAAGGGATCTCCTTTTCGACGATGGTGGTGTCGAACCAGCCGGGGACTTCCTGCTTGAGCGCCACCTTGAGCAGGGTCTTCTCGCCCTTGTAGAAGGACGCCCACTTGTCCTTGAAGGACAGGGCGAGGCTCCGCTGATGATTGAGCGGGGCCTCCGCCGAGATGCCCGCGGAGTCC
>CAYWAR010000485.1:0-1903 GCA_964455765.1 uncultured Elusimicrobia bacterium | reverse complement strand
CAAGCTATCCTCACTCCTCGCTCCTAGCGCTTTCCTCAATCTCGGGCCTCCAAAAGGGTCATTATGTCCCGGTCAGAGCACTAGTCTTCCGACAAGTCGGGGGTCTTGCGGCGGACGATGAAGGGAACGGCGGCGTGGATCAGCCAGAGCAGAGCCGTCGTGAACCAGGACCAGTCCCCTCCCGTGAACCTGTCGTGGAGGAGGATCGGCACCCCGGCCAGGGAGTAGGGGAACCACAGCCAGCGAAAGGAGATCGGCTTGCGCGGGCGCACGCCCGCGAGCCAGAGCCCGATGAGCAGCGAGGCCATCCCCCCCAGCATCATGAGATAGGGCGCGTGCGAGCGCTCCGCGAGGAGGAAGGAGTCCGACGCGGACTCCGGGTCCGCATACGCCTTCATCTCCTTGCCCGGCGGATACAGCGCGAGGAAGGCTTCCGCGTCCGAGCGGGCGCTCTTGCAGGACGCCCCGCCCAGCGGAGTGAGCTTGTCGGATTCCAGCCAGGAGTCGTCCTTGACGTACTTGTAGCGCAGGGAGGGGCAGTATTCGGTCCCGTCGTCGGGGTCCTTCTCCGTTATCGTCCCGGAGAGTATGACGGCCGGGGTCTGCCGGAAGCCCTGGAGCTTCTCGAACTGCTTGCCCGCGTCGACCATCCCCAATGGCGGGAGCGAGACCCCGATGACGATGAGGATGAAGGCCTCGAACGGGTTCCTCTTATCCTTCTTTGAGCCCATCGGAACAAGGATACATCCCCTTCCCCGCCCGCGCCAGGGGGCGGGCCTGGAAACCCGGGCGCAATGAGGCTATACTTGCGCGGTGATAGCGATACTCGGCGGCGGGCTTTCCGGGCTCCAGCTCGGCAGCAGCCTCCAGAGCCGCGGCATCGACTTCCTCATCCTGGAAAAAGGCGGGCGGCCCGGAGGGCTCTGCCGCACGATGCGCTCCGGGGACTACTCCTGGGACATCGGCCCGCACGCCTTCTACAGCAAGAAGCCCGAGGCCATGGCGTATTACCGCGCCCTGCCTTTGCGCTACGCGCAATTGAATAGGGACGTGCGCGTCTGCCACCACGGCCCCTCCCGCGTGCACGAGGTGGGCTACCCCTTCGAGAACGGCCTGGCCGAACTGCCCCTGAGACACCGGCTCGAATGCGCGGCCGGCTACTGCGCGGCTTCGGCCGGGAGGCGGAGCGGCGGCTTCGGCAACCTGAAGGATTGGATCGACCGCGGCCTGGGTTTCGGCATCTCCAAGCACTTCATGACTCCCTACAACCTCAAGATATGGGATTGCCCCTTGGACAGCGTCTCCATGGACTTGGTGCGCCAGAAGATCGAACCCGAGCCGGCATGGAAGGTGGTGCGAAACGCCTTCTTCCGGGGCAGCGTGGGCCGCGCCTACCAAGCGCGCTTCATCTATCCCGAGGAGGGAGCGGGAAGCGTCACGGACTCGATCGCGGCCCAGGTCAAAAGCCGTCTGCGTCCGGGTTTCTCCGTAAAGAAGCTCGAACGCCTGGGCGCGGGCTGGAGGATCTCCGGGGAAGGCGGCGAGCCCGTCGAAGCCGAGGCCGTCGTCTCCACCATCCCCATCCCGGAACTGCTCGAAGCGACGCGCGACCCCGCCCTGCTCGCCTATCGGGGCCGGTTCCGCTCCAACGACACGCTCTTCGCGGTGCTGGGCCTTAAGCGCGGTTCGGATTTCGGCGCTTTCAGGACCTGCCAGTGGGTGTTCTTCGCCGGGCCGGAGCTCTTCTACCGGACCACCCTGATGCACAATTTCACTTCCCGCCGCCTTCCCACCCTGGTGGCCGAGATCACCCGCAAAGGGGAGGCCGCGGGCATGGGAAGCGAGGATATCCTGGAGCGGGTCATCCAAGACTCCCTGTCCGCCGGGATCCTGCGCTCCAGAA
>CAYWAR010000484.1:0-1909 GCA_964455765.1 uncultured Elusimicrobia bacterium | reverse complement strand
AAGGAAGAAGGACACTCTCCTCAACATCGAGGAGACCGGCCAATTCGTCGTCAACGCGGCCACCGAGGACAACGCCGAGAAGATGAACCGGACCTCCGCCGATCACCCGCGCGGCGTCAGCGAGTTCAAGGAGGCCGGGCTCACGCCCGCGCCCAGCGCCAAGGTGAAGCCTCCCCGGGTCCTGGAATCCCCCGTGAGCCTCGAATGCGAGCTCCTACAGGTGGTAACACTCAGCACCGGGCCCTGGGGCGGGAACTTGGTCATCGGCAAGGTCGTCTTCGTCCGCGTGGCCGACGCGCTCTGGAAGGGGGGCCGCATCGCGCACCGGGACCTCAAGGCCGTGGGCCGGCTCGAGGGCTCGTGGTATTCCCGCGTCACCGACGATTTCGAGCTCCCCCGGCCCCGGCTTGAGAAGCCCCGATGAAGGCGAAGGCCTCTTTTCTAAACTTCCAGGTCGACCACATGACCCTGCTCGTGGAGCCCTCCCTCTATTCCGTGGCCTACGCCGTCTTCCGGATCGTCCTGGGCGTGGGCGCCGCGGACCTCCTCTACGAGAAGCGGCGCAAGCTGGCCGGAGGCCGCGAGGTCTCCATGACCTTCGCCGCGCGCGTCGGGCGCCGCATGAGGGGCTCCCAAGCCCTCGACAACACCATCATCGCCGTGGTCCAGCCCTCCGAACCCTCCGGCACACCCTCGCACGTGCGCCGCATGCTCGCCGAGCACTCGGCTTCCGCGCACTGGCAGCACATCGCCCTGCGCACCCCGGACCTGCTGGCTTTCCACGCCCATGCCTCGGCGCGCGGCGTCAATTTCATCACCCCCATCCTGCGCGACGCGGAGGAGGACCTCATCCAGGTCTTCTCCGGGGAGTGGTTCCCCCCGGGCGGCAAGCCGAGCGCCCTGTTCTTCGAGTTCGTTCAGAGAGACCCCTCCGCCTCCCTCCTGCGCAAGCTCAAGGAACGCAACCGGCAGTCCTGGTTCCGCGACGCGGTGTTCCTGGGCCTCTACGGGGAGAAAGAGAAGGAATACCAAAGCGGCACGGTGGTCCCCTTCATCGACCCCGCCCTCTTCGAGCGCCTGCGCGCCCTCCTGGGAAGCAAGCAGGTGTGGGAGATCTCGGAGGGCGACCTCCGGGCCGCGGAAAAGCTCATGCTCGATTACGCGGCCAAGAGCCGGCGGGCTTGAAAGCCCCCCCGCTCCCCGGCCTGCGCCCCATCGACGTCTTCTGCCTCGGACTCAACGCCATCATCGGAAGCGGCATCTTCGCCTTCCCCGGGAAGATGGCCCAGGCCGCGGGACCGGCCTCCATCCTGGCCTTTCTCGTCTGCGGACTGCTCCTGAGCGCCGTGGCCCTCTGCTACGCGGAGCTGGGAGGCATGTTCGGCGGGAGCGGGGGCGGCACGCTCTACGCCAAGGAGGCCTTCGGCAAGGAGGCGGGCTTCGGCGTCGGGGCGCTGGCCTGGGCCGCCGCCGTGCTCAGCGGCTGCGCCGTGGCCTCCATCGCCGCGGCCCAGTTCGGCTACCTTCACCCCTCCCTATCGGGACCCGGCACGCAAAAAGCCGCGGCCGCGGGCCTGCTACTCCTCTTCGGCGCGGTCAACTACCGGGGCGTGGCGCCCGGGGCCCGCGTCGTGAACCTCGCCACGGCCGCCAAGCTGCTCCCTCTCCTCGTCTTCATCTGCGCGGGGCTCTTTTTCCTGAAGGCGGAGAATTTCCAAGGTCCCCTTCCCCAAGGCTCCCGCTTCGGCTACGCGGTGTTCCTGGCGCTCTGGCCTTTGCAGGGCTTCGAGGTCGCGCCCGTCCCCGCCGGAGAGACCCGGGACCCCCGCGGTTCCGTGCCCTGGGCCGTGATCGGCTCGCTCCTCTGCGCGGCCCTGCTCTACGCGCTCATCCAAGCCGTGGCCGTCGG
>CAYWAR010000483.1:0-1910 GCA_964455765.1 uncultured Elusimicrobia bacterium | reverse complement strand
CGACCTTGGAGCCCGGCATGAGGAGGGGGGCGCTGAGCCCGGCCCAGAGGGAATAGCGCATGGGGTCCACCGCGGCCATGGCATCCCGCATGGGCTCCTCCCCCATCGGGATGGAACGCTCGGAAGGAGACGACGCGGGCGCGGAAGCCGCAAGCTCTTTTTTGGCGGTCACATCTGGAGCGGGAGTCTCGCCCTGAGCGGACCTGCGCGGGCCCGGCCAGGCGCGCACGGCTCCCGTTCCCCAGGCCGGGGTCGCTCTAACGGCCGAAGAAGGACTGGAGGGCCCGGAAGGTCGGATGACGGGCGCGGCGGCTCCGCCGGAGGTCTCCCGCTTTCCGCCGTCCCTTTCAGGGCCGGGAGCCTCAGCCGGGGTCTTTCCGGCGCCGTGCTGGAAGCCCTGTTCCGTCTGGAAATCGGTCTGGTCGCAGGAAGGAGCGTAGGTCTGCCCGCCTTCTCCCAGGAAGAGGGCCCCGAAGCCGCTTTTCTTGGCGCACTTGGCATCCTTGGCCCCGTCCGCCGCGAAAGCAGGCGCCCAGACCAAGAGCAAAGCCCCCAATAGGATCAGCCCGCGCGCATGCCCCCGCATGGCCGTATTCTAGCACACCCCGCCTATATATACAACACGCCCGCGTACGAGAATGACCCAGGGAACTTTCTACGGATTCATACGTACATGGGGCTGAATCATATCACGAAAACGAGCATGGAAATCATGGCATATCACCTATATTAGAAAAGACTGCTGGAACCGGCATAGGCCGACCGGTGGGTCGGCCTATCGGGGAGGCTCACGGCGCGCTTGGCGCGGGGGTGGGGCCCAGCCGGCGGAAGAGAGGAGCCCATTCGCCTGGAGCGCAAGAAAACGCGGAGCGTTTTGTCGCGCTCCAGGAAGGGCCTAGCGCGCGGCTTTTACGCGGAGCCAGACCAGGGCCAAGCCGGCGGGCAGGGCCAGGAGCCCCGCTTGCAGGGTATGCAGGAGAGAGAGCTCGAAAGGCACGGCCAGCGAAAAGGAGAGCACGGTCCCGGCCAAGGACAGCAGGCCCAGGATCAGCCAGGGTTTCGCGCGCTCGACGCGGTCCATGTAGACCCAGAGCCCCGCGAACAGGCACGGCAAGCCGATGAACGCCTCGCGCCAGCGCAGGGCCAGCCACCAACATCTCCTCCCGGCCCAAAGCGTCCTCGCCGGCCCCTCCGAGCCCGGAGCCATCGGCATCCACGCCGGGGAGAGGAGCAGGAACAAGGCGAAGCAGAAGAGCGCGCCGGCCAACACCCGTCCGGAGAGTCCCGGGGACGCGCCCCGGCCCCGCGAGGGGAAGAGCGAGGCCCCGCCCAGCAGGAACGCCGCCGCCAGCACCGCCGCCTCGAAGGGCATGGCCCGCAGTTCCATCCAACTGCGCCCGGGAAGCACCGCGTGCACGGCGAGCCCGACGAGCGCCGCGGTGCCCAGCGCCGCCGTAAATCCCAGGAGGGCTTCGAGGAGGGGCGAGGATTGGGGAGGATGCGGAACGCCCCGCGCCCAGCGCAGGGCGTCGAGCCCGTTGCGCAGAGCCGCGATGGAGCCGAACACGGCCAGGAGCCAGGCCAAGGCCAGGCGCGCGAGGCCTTCCCAGGGAGCCACCGGTCCCGAGCCTATCCGCTTAGGAAGGCCGGGCAGCCTCCCCGCTTTTCTCCCAAAGTCCAAGAAACGCATCCCAATTGGGACGGTCCATTCCCTTGCGGATGGAATTTTGAAGAATGGTTTGGAATGGTTAGTCAAGGGGATGGAAGCCTTAGCCCTTACCTGCGCCAACTTCGGACGAGTTACCAATTGTATCAGCAGTTGTGGAACGAAAGTAAGAGCGTATCTGCACAGAAGTTATAACGAAATGCTTGACAATTCACAATTTCGTTTTACAATTATATATGTCAAT
>CAYWAR010000482.1:0-1925 GCA_964455765.1 uncultured Elusimicrobia bacterium | reverse complement strand
AGGAATTCCGCACAGAAATGTCCCGGCATCTTGAGTCGAATCCAGCGATCCAACTAGTTCAGGTCCGCCCCCTTGAAATGTTAGGATGGCCCCATGCGGTTTCTGAAGGCGTGCAGGCTCGAGCCGGTGGACGCGACCCCGGTCTGGTTCATGCGCCAGGCCGGACGGTACATGCCTCAGTATCGCCGCCTGCGCGAGAAGTGCTCGATCTTGGAGCTCTGCGAGAGGCCCGAGCTGGCCGCGGAGGTGACGCTTCAGCCCGTGCGCGAATTCGGCGTGGACGCGGCCATACTCTTCGCCGACCTCCTGCTCCCGGCTCGGCCCATGGGCGTCCAGGTCGAGTTCCTCAAGGGCGAGGGCCCCTCGCTCACCCCGCCGGTGCGCACGGCCAAGGACATCGAGCGCCTGCGGGTCTTCGACCCCGAGGAGGGGCTGGGCTGCGTCCTCGAGGCCATCCGCATCCTCCGCCGGGAGCTGGAGGGCAAGGTCCCGCTCATCGGCTTCGCGGGAGCGCCCTTCACTCTCGCCTCCTACCTCATCGAGGGCGGCCCCTCCAAGGATTATCTTAAGACCAAGACTATGATGCATTCGGCCCCGAAGCTCTGGCATGGGCTCATGACCAAGCTCTGCGTCGTGACCGCGGCGTTCCTGAAGGCCCAGGCGAAGGCCGGAGCCCAGGCCCTCCAGCTCTTCGATTCCTGGGCCGGAGCCCTCGCCCGGCGGGATTACGCGCGCTTCGCCGCGCCCTATTCCAAACGCATACTCCGCGAGGCCGCCAAGGCGGGTGTCCCGCTCATCCATTTCGGCACGGGCACCGCCCCCTTCCTGGAGGAGTTCGCCGGGGCCGGCGGGAGCGTGGTGGGCGTGGACTGGCGCCTGCCCTTGGACGAGGCCTGGGAGCGCGTGGGCCGCTCCAAGGCCATCCAGGGCAACCTTGACCCGGCCGCGCTCTTCTATGACCGCAAGACGCTCGCGCGCGAGGTGCGCGAGGTCCTGCGCCAAGCCGGCGGCAGGAAAGGCCACATCTTCAACCTGGGCCACGGCATACTCCAGCACACGCCCGTAGATTCGGTCCGGGCCGTGACGGATTGGGTGCACGAGTGGAGCGCGCGTTGAGCCGCTCGGCCGTGCTCCTGATGGCCTACGGCGCGCCCCGGGAGCTCTCCGAGATACCGGCCTATCTCCAGGACATCCGCGGCGGCCGGCCGGTCTCGGCCGAGCTCGTGCGCGAGATCACCCGGCGCTATGAGAGCATCGGCGGACGCTCGCCTTTGCTCGACATCACCCGCAAGCAGGCCGAGGCCCTGGAGGCGCTCCTCGAAAAAGAGGGGGAGTTCGGCGTCTACATCGGCATGAGGCACTCCGAGCCCGGCATCGCCTCGGCGGTGGAGGCCGTGCTCGCCGACGGCCACCGCTCCGTGCTCGCTCTGCCCCTGACCCCGTATCAGTCGCGCATGAGCACCGGAGCCTATCTCGAGCGCCTGCGCCAGGCCGTAGCCGCCAAGGGCGCCGAGCTGGACATACGGACGCCCGCGCCTTGGAACGAGGACGCCTCCCTCGTGTCGGCGTTCGCGGGCAAGGTGCGCGAGTCCCTGGACCGCCGGCCCAAGGCCGCGGTGCTGTTCACCGCGCACAGCCTTCCCGAGAGCATCCTTAGGGAAGGCGACCCCTACGCGGAGCAGCTCCTGGCCACCGCGCGCGCCGTGGCAGCCGAGGCGGGCGTCTCCTCCTGGCGCTTGGCCTACCAGAGCCGCCCGGTCTCCTCCGGGAGTGGGCCCGCCGAACCCTGGCTCGGGCCGGACGCCGGGGAGGAACTCACGGAGCTGGCCTCCGCCGGCGCCAAGGCCGTGGTGCTCTCGCCCATCGGCTTCCTCAGCGACCACCTCGAGACGCTCTACGACGCGGACATCCTCTACCGCCGCCAG
>CAYWAR010000481.1:0-1942 GCA_964455765.1 uncultured Elusimicrobia bacterium | reverse complement strand
GCCCAAGGAGGAGGTCCCGCTTTGCGCCGGGGCGGAGGGCTCCGCCTCGGCCGGGGGCGGGACGGCGGGCGGCATGGAGGAGGGCGAGACGGGAGGGGGAAGGGAGTTGGGCAGGGGCCTGTTGGACCCCTTATCCGGGAAACGGAAGGCGCCGTCCCCGGCCTGTTCGGACTCCTTGATGCCCGAGGGCTTCATGACGACGAACAAGAGAGCGAGGGCCCCGGTGGTGACCAGGGTCATCACGACGCCGACCAGGAGGAAGGATTTCTTCTCCATCGACCGTTGCCTTGAGTATGACACCTCTTTGGGATGATGTCAAGGCGCCCGATTTCAGCGGCGGGAGCCGGTCTCGGCGTTCCGCAAGGACTCCGAGGAGACTCCCTCCTCATCGATGCCGCGCTTGATGTTCAGCCGGCGCGCAGGAGGGGCCGGGGGGGCGGCGCCGGGGATGCGCAGGCTCTTGAATATCCCCATCACGGCCCCGTCCTCGGAGAAGAGCCCCGCGGCCGAGGTGACGGCTTCCTTGCCGGCCATCTCCTTGAGGAAGGCCTGGAGGTCCGGGCGGGGAGCGTATTTGCCGAGCATCTTCTTGAAATCGGGGGAGCGGACCATGTCCGAGATGAAGCGGCGCGCGTCCCTGTCCTTGCGGTAGCGGGCCTCGATGGCGGCCAGGTCCCGGCTGGCCAGGAAGTCCCGCTTCCACTCCGCGATCACCTTGGAGTTGCGGAATCGCGGGCTGTTCTTGACCGCGTAATAGACCTCCTCCGCCTTCTTGAGCAACGGGTCCGTCCTCGGGGCCGCGGTCTTGGCCGGCTGGGGGGGGCCCTCCTCCGGAACGACGGAAAGAGGGGCGCCGGAGGAGGGCGCGGGAGGAGGAGCCGGCGTTTCCCGGCGGAGCGCGGGCCTCGCGGCCGGGGCCGCGGGCGCCGCGGCGAAGTTCAAGCCGCTGGACCCGTATTCGGCGGCCTTCTTCTGCACGCGCAGATGCCCCCCCCAGACCACCAGGCCGATGTCCGCGAGCACGATGACCAGCAGGAGGAGCGGTCCGGCCATGCTCGATGAGGGGGAGGGTTTGGACATGCACCCAAAGTATGTCTTCCCTCCGCGGACTTGTCAAGAATCGGAAACACCCAAAAGGTATAATTCCGAAGCGATGACCGAGCATATTTTCAGAGGTTTGGCCGCGGCATTGGCGGGCCTCCTGTGCGCCGGGCAGGCTCGGGGAGCGGTGTTCAACGATTTTCTCCCGGGCGCCAGGCCCATGGGCATGGGGATGGCGTACACGGCCGTGGCCGAGGGGACGGACGCGATGTTCTTCAACCCCGCGGGCCTGGCCGGAGCCGATTTCACGCAGGCCGGCGGCGGCATGGGCCGCATGGCCTCGGACCTGGGCCCCCTGAGCTTCTATGACGCGGCCTATTCCCGCCCTTTGCCCATACTCCCGGGGTCGACGGTGGGCGCGGGCTTCTTCAGCGTGCGCCAGAGCGACACGGTCAACCCCGGCAGCCGCGGCCCGGACAAGGACGCTTTCCTGCTGCATTTCTCCTATCCTCTGCGCCTTCCCCAGGTATTCCTGCGCCATCCGCTGAAACTGGGGGGGAACGTGAAGTTCCTGAGCGTGGACACCGGGACCCCGGACTCCAAGCAGAAGTTTGGGCTCGGGCTCGACGCGGGGGCCTTGATCGATTCCGGAGAGGGCCTCAAGTTCGGGCTTTCGGTCACGGACTTCACCTCGGCCCTCGGGGTCCGCAATCCCTCCCTGAACACGGGCGTCTCCTACCGGCTCAAGCGCGGCTTGCTCCTGGCCGGCGACCTTCGGGTGCGCGCCCCGCGCATGGCCCAGTTCTTCCCGGGCTTGGAGGCCGAGCTCCTCCATCAGCTCTTGAAGGTCCGCATCGGCAAGGGCTTCCCGCTCGACGGCACCAGCCAGGCGGCCTTCGGC
>CAYWAR010000480.1:0-1946 GCA_964455765.1 uncultured Elusimicrobia bacterium | reverse complement strand
CGGGGGGTGGACTTGGCCAGGTCCGTGGCGGCCGTGACCACCCCGAAGCGCTCGAGGAGTCCCCGTAATTGGGCGCGCCGCGGGTCCTCGGAGTTGTCCAACGAGGGCCGGGAGGCGACCCAGCCCGAGCCGGGCGGCGGGCGGACGGTGAGCCGCCAGCCGGGCAGGAGGTTGCGCAAAGGCATGGGACGGGAATCTCCCAGCAGTGCGGCATAGCGGCCTGAGGCTACGCGGACCTCCTTGAGTTCTCTCCAGACTTCGCGCCCGCCGCGGTCCAAGTCGAGGATGAGGAACTCCAGGGAAGCCAGGCCGAGCAAGGGCTTGCCCTGCGCGTTGACCAGCTCGCCTTTCACCCGGAGCGTCGCCGCCGCCCAAGCCGGCGAGCCCAAGGCGAGCCCCAAGAAGAAGACGACGCAAAGGCGCAGGAACGGCCTGATCATCGTGACCTCCCGGAAATGAAAACGCCGCGACAGCGGCTGTCTCGGCGTCCAGGGGCGTCCGCGGCTACTGGAAGAGTTATATATATAACAGGGATCACCGATTTTGTCAATGGTTATTTTCCGACGGCATCCAAGAGGAGCTTGAGAAAGAGCCCGGCGCAGACCAGGGCGATGACCGGACGGATGGCCCGCGCTCCTTGCTTGAGCCCGAGGTGTGAGCCCAGGTAATGCCCCCCCACGCCGGCAACGCCCATGGCCAAGCCCAGCGTGACATGCACTCTTCCCGCCCACAGGAAGGCGGCGAGGGCCGCGGCGTTGGACACGAGGTTGAGTATCTTCGCGTGCGCCGTGGCCCGCAGAAGGTCCTGCCGGCAGACCCGGCTCAAGCCCAGGGCGAAGAAAGTCCCCGTCCCCGGCCCGAAGAACCCGTCGTAGGCGCCGATGGGGAGAGTCACCGCCAGGGAGCGCTGAAGGCGTTCCCGGTCGGTGAACTCGCCGCTGCGGTCCTCGGAGCCGAAATCCTTCTTGCGCAGTACCGCATAGGCGATCAAAGGCAAAGCGGCAAGAAGGAGGGCTTTCAGCCAAGCTGGGTCCAGGAGCAGGGAGAGCCCGGCTCCCAGCGCGGAGCCGAGCATGGAAGCCAAGATCATCCAAGGGAGCGCAGCCCGGTCGATCTTCAGGTTCAGGGCGTAGCGGAGCGTGGAGGCGACCGTGCCCAAGGTCGAGGAGAGCTTGTTGGTCCCCAAGAGCAGGGCCGGCGGCAGCCCGGCGGCCAGATAGGCCGGCAGGGTGATGAGGCCCCCCCCTCCGGCCAAGGCGTCCACGGCGCCGGCGAGGAACACCAAGCCCGCGAGCGCGCCGAGTTCCAACGAGGAGAATCCTTCGATCATGGGCGGCTACTGGTTGACGGGGGCTTCGATCATCCGGAGCACTTCCTCGCGGGTGAAGGGCTTTTTCAGCCCCCGTTTCGCGTCCCGGTCCTCGTACCAGAACGCCTTGCGCGCGAGGACGGCGCGGTAATCGCCCAGGGCCTTCTCCCGTTCCCCGAGAGCGTCGTAGGCCTGGCCGCGCCGGAGCAGACAGTAGCCGACCCAGCCCCTGCGCGGGTCCGATGCCTTCTCGATCCCCTCCGTGAGGAGCCGGATGGATTCCTCCATGCGGCCGAGAGCGAAAGCGGCGTTCCCCATGTAGAGCCGCACGAGGGGGAGTTGGTCCCGTAGGGGGCCCGGCGCAAGGGCCTGCGCGGCGCCGAGGATCGCGGACCCTTCCGCCAAAAGGCCCTCCCAATCCTTCAGGTAGGACAGGGTGATGACCCTGAAGAATCGGAAATAAACGTTCGGGCGGTCGGTCTCGATGAGAGCATCGGCTGCCTTCAGCGCGTCTTGGGGGCGGCGCTCGTATTCATTGTAGGTATTGATCAGGAACAGGCGGGCCTCCGCAAGATTGTAGCGGCCCTCGCGCAGCGTCCTTTCCACCGCCTCCAGTCCGGCCTTCTTGTCCCCCCGC
>CAYWAR010000479.1:0-1947 GCA_964455765.1 uncultured Elusimicrobia bacterium | reverse complement strand
TTCCTGACGAACCTGGCCCTCCAGACGGGGGGCAGCTTCCGGAACGTCGATTAGATCCGGGCGATGGCCTCGATCTCCACGCGGGCTCCCGCCGGAAGGGCGGCGACGGCCACGCAAGAGCGGGCCGGCCTTGGCAAGGCTTGGAAGAAGGCTGCATAGATCTCGTTTGCCGCCGCGAACTCCCCCATGTCCACGAGGAAGAGCGTGGTCTTGAGCACCGCCGCCGGGGTTGCTCCCGCAGCCTGAAGCAGGGTGTGAAGATTGCTCAACGCCTGCTTCAATTCAGGCAGCGTGCCTCCTGACACGAGCTTCCCTGTGGCGTGATCCAGGCCGATCTGCCCTGAGACGAAGAGAAAATCTCCTGACTTGATAGCGGGTGTATAGGGGCCTTTAGTATGGGATGAGTTTGATGTGTTTATCGCAATAGCATCGTGTTTCATGCTTTTGTCTCCATATTGAAGCTGGAATGCCATCTGTAGGCAGATTCTATGATTTCATTTATCTCGGAGCATGAAGGCTCCCATCCAAGCTTGCTCCTGAATGCATCCGGGGATGCTACGAGTACAGCTGGATCCCCCTTTCGCCGGGGTCCCTGCTCGATCCGGATGGGTTTGCCGGTCACCGACTGAGCGGCTTGGAGGATCTCCCGGACAGAATGGCCTTGCCCCGTGCCCAGGTTGAGCGCGGAGAAAGGCTGCCGCGTCAGGAGTTCCAGGGCCCTGAGGTGGGCCTGGGCCAGGTCCTCGACATGGATGTAGTCGCGCACCGCGGTGCCGTCCGGGGTGGGGTAGTCGCCGCCGTAGACGGTCACCGGGGTCCCGTCCAGGATGGCCTTCAGGACGCGGGGGACGAGGTGGCTCTCGGGCCGGTGGTCTTCCCCCCAACGGCCGTCCTTCGAGGCGCCGGCGGCGTTGAAGTACCTCAGGCAGACGGCGCGGACCTGGCCGGCCCCGGCCGCGTCCTCCAGGATGCGCTCGGCCATCGCCTTCGAGCGGCCATAGGGATTCACCGGGGCGATCGGGGCGTCCTCCGGGATGGGCTGCTGGCGCGGCTCCCCGTAGACGGCCGCCGAGGAGGAGAACACCAGCTGCGGGACGCCGGAGAGCCGCATGGCCTGCAGCAGGCCCAGGATCCCGCCGACGTTCGCGGCGTAGTAGCCGGCGGGGTCCAGGGCGGAGGCGCCCACCTCGCTCAGGCCAGCGAAATGCAGGACGGCCTCGATGCGGCGGTGCTCCAGCAGGCCGGAGACGGTGGCGACGTCCCGGCAGTCCCCCGCCACCACGGGGAGGGCGCCCGCCGCGCCGCGGTGTCCCGTCGAGAGGTTGTCCAGGATCACGACGTCATGGCCGGCCCCGGCCAGGGCGCGGGCCGTGAAGGAGCCCACATAGCCCAGCCCGCCCGTGACGAGGAGTCTCATGAGGGCGCGGTGCGGGCCGTCCCGACGCGGGACTGGAAATAGCCCAGGGTGCGCTTCAGGCCCTCTGCGCGCGGGACGCGCGGACTCCATCCCAGGAGCGCGCGGGCCTTCGTGATGTCGGGCCGGCGCTGCTTGGGATCGTCGGCGTACTCGGGCGGCAGGCCGCGGAACTCGATGCGGGAGTCCCCCCCTGTGAGGGCCGTGATCTCCTTCGCGAACTCCAGGATGGAGACCTCGTCCGGGTTCCCGATGTTCACCGGTTCCGTGATGTCGGAGAAAAGCAGGCGCGAGATGCCGTCCACGAGGTCCTCGACGTAGCAGAACGAGCGCGTCTGGCTCCCGTCCCCGTAGACGGTGAGCGGCTCCCCGCGCAGCGCCTGGCCGAAGAAGCGGGGCAGGGCGCGGCCGTCGTCCAGGCGCATGCGGGGCCCGTAGGTGTTGAAGATGCGCACGATCCGCGTCTGGAGGCCGTGGGCCCGGTGGTAGGCCATGGTCATGGCCTCGGCGAAGCGCTTGGCCTCGTCGTAGAC
>CAYWAR010000478.1:607-1950 GCA_964455765.1 uncultured Elusimicrobia bacterium | reverse complement strand
CCCCTCGGCCGAAGCCGTGTCGCCCATGGCAAGGGCCGCGTTGCCCCAGTTGTTCCAGGACTCCGGCAAGGGACGAAGGCTCAGCGCCTTCCGATAGATGAGCGCGGCCTCTTCCTCGAGGCCCAGGCGCTGGGCCTCGATGGCGAGGTTATTGAGGGCGCTGGGCCAATACGCGTCGGTGTGGGCGGTGAAGAAATCCGCGCCCGGAGGCGGCGCGCGCCGGCGGATCAGTCCGGAGAAGCGAAGGGATTCCCGGAGCATCGAGCGCGCCTGCTCCGGGTCCAGGGTCCCCGGATGGAGACGGTAGGCCAGCCCGATGGGGAACGCGGAGGTCCCGGGAGGGGATTTCTGCGGCAGGTCGACGAACATGGGACGGCCGGCCTTCAGGCCGCGGGAGACGACGGTGCCCAGGAGTTCCTGGCCCGAGGAGATCTTCCAGGGCGGGAAGAGCTCCGGGTGCCTGGTCCGAAGCTGTTCATATCCCCAGCGCGTCCGGAAATACAGAAGAGGGACGACGTCGGGCCGCTTTCCGTGAGCCTGACGCAGGTAGGACAGGATGAAGGCCGTCGGGTCATCGGGGTCGATGAGCACGCTCCCCGCGGGCAACGAGGCGAGCAGGCCCTCCCCGAAATCCCAGGCGGAGAAGTCGTCGCGGTGGGCGAGGAGGGCCCTGGGCCGGCTCGGGAAGACCCATAAAGCCGCCGCCGCAACGGCGGCGGCGACCGCCGCCCTTCTCGATCCGGCGGCCCACCGGTCCGTCCTCCTCAAGATGTCCGCGAACCCCTCCGCCGCCAAGGCCGCCCCGAATACCAGGGGCAGGACCAGGTGGGGCTCCAGGATGGCGTAAGTCTCGGGGAGCGAGGGTTCCAGGTTCGCCCAGACCACGAAGAGGGGCCCGGAGAGGAAGAAGGCCGCGGCGCAGCCCAGCGTCCACGGCGTGCGCCGCGTCCAAAGGGCCCAAAGCAGCGTGAGCATCCCGGCCCAGCCCAGTTCGGAGGCGAAGATGCGCAGGCTCAGCAGGAGACCTTGAGACCATCCGGAGAGCTCCAGCAGCCCGGCCGGCCTTCCAGGGTGAAGACGCACCCCGCCGTAATCGGCCCGGGTGACCATGCGCAGGAGGTTGCGCAGGGACTCATGGGAGCGTCCCCAATTCATCTCCGGATCCAGGCGCGAGCGCAGCGGCAGGTAGGCGTAGAGGAACAGGCCTAATAAGAAGAAGAGGGCGCAGGCTCCCCACAGGCGGAGCCTGCGCCGGTCCAGCGGGCCGAAGAGCTCGCCCCGGCCGCAAAGGAGCAAGAGGGGGAGGGCCGCCAGGAGGGTCTGATGGTTGACCAGCCCCAGGC
>CAYWAR010000478.1:0-597 GCA_964455765.1 uncultured Elusimicrobia bacterium | reverse complement strand
GCGAGCGCCTTCGCCCGGGGGGCGGCGGCCAAGAGGCCGCCGTCCTCGGAGCGCGGCCGTTCTCTCCTCGCGAAGGGGGCGGCGGCCAAGGGACCTTCACGAAGAAGGAAGAGGATGAGCGCGGCCATGAGCGCGTTGAGGCTGTACATCTCGCTGACCACGCTCAGGTGGCGGAAGGCCGGAGCGAAACCGAGGATGAGAAAGCCGGCCAGGGCCCCGGCCAAGGTCCGCCGAGCCAAGGAGAGGAAGAGGAAAGCGCACGCGGCCGCTCCAAGCAAGGCGCTGAGCGCTTGGAGGCGGTAGGCCGGGTTGCCCAGGCCCGGCAGGCCGAGCCACGCCTTGCCCAGGAGCACGTAGACCGGATAGCCGGGAGGATGAGCCACGCCCAGAGTCAGCGCGGCCGCGGCAAGGTCCCCGGAATCCCGGTAGGGCGAGAGCGTCGGATAGGACCCCAGAAGATAGAGGGCGAACAGGCCGAAGGTAAGGGCGCCCAAGATCCACGGCGGCGCAAGCCGCTGCGGGTTGGGGTCATTTCCCTCGCGATCGGCCGCGATCGCTTCGGTCATGGTGTTCGCCTGGAGGGCTCAACCATTCCCT
>CAYWAR010000477.1:0-1956 GCA_964455765.1 uncultured Elusimicrobia bacterium | reverse complement strand
CCTGGGCAAGGTTGGCCCTCGCGTTCTCGAAGAAGAAAGGCGCGCCCAAGCTCCTGCTGCCGCAGTCCCGATAGAGCGGGCTCCCGCTCACGCAGAGCTCCAGCATGGGGGTGGTCTGAAGTTCCAAGCCCCGCGCGGTATTTAGATCCAGTTTCAGGGATTCCCTCAACCGTTCCTCGCTGATCACGGCGGGGTCGAATGAATATTTCCTCTCGCCGCAATCGGCTTCCAGGGTCAGCGTCTTTTGCCCGGCTTGAGCGGGAAAGCCGGCGAGGAGGCAGGCGGAGGCGAAGAGCAGTCGGCGGCGGAAGGAAGGAGTCAGCGGCATGGGCAGGAGAGCTCCTTGAGGGGTCCGTAGTCCTGGCCGGCCGAGAACGCCTCCAGGGCTTTGCGCACCCGGGCGTCGCAGCGGCCGCAGTTGTGGAAGGTGCCTCCCTCCACGGCCAAGCCCTCGGTATCGAGACCCACCTGGATGGGAAGGCCCAGGTGCTCGCAGGGGAGCAGGGAATCGACCACGGTCCACAAGCGCGGGGGGACATAGCCCTGCTCGCGGAACTCCTTTTCCAGCCTCGAGCCGCGCGCCACATAGGCCGGGTTGAGGTGCGCGCTGATCGAGAGCCCCAGCTTCTTCCCCGTGGCCGCGAGATGGTCGAGCGTGCGCACCGCCTCCAGCGCGGCCCGCGCGTCCGAGAGCGCCACATCGGGCTTGACCATCACATACGCCTTCAGGCGCACTCCCTTGGACGCCAGGAGCGCGCACAGGTCCTGGAAGGCGCGCTCGCTGAGCCCCTTGCGGAGGATGCGGTTGCGCATGCGCGCGTCGCGGGCCTCGTACCCGACGGAAAGCTCTAAAGCTGCCCGGCCCAGCCGGGCCTTCAGTCCGTCGAGCTCCCGGGGCTCGACGAATTCCGCGCGGGTGTCGAGGCTCACGAGCGCCAGATCCGGCATGGCGGCGACGTTTTCGATGAGATGGAAAAGCGCCGGGGTGGGAAGCGTCCTCTGGTCGAGCACGGACCCCGAGTTATAGACGGACACCCGCCGCACCCGCGCTAGATCCCGCGGGGCGAGCGAAGCGAGGGCGAAGTCGGCCTGGGCGCGGATGTCACCCTCGCCGATCTTCAGCGCTCCGGCCGAGAGCGCGGGCAGGGAGCAGAACGAGCAGGCCCCGTAGAGGCAGCCCCGTGTGTAGAAGGCGATGACCAGCTCGGTGCCGGAGGGGGACTCCCTCAAGCCATGGTAGACCGGACGGCGGGGGTCTGGGGCCATGCGCCTACTTGCCTCCCCCACGGGGAGGCAAGTACGTTTCGAGGGGGCGATGTGCCTTCGCCGTTTTTATCAATAGCCGTTCCTCCATGACCAACGCATCCACCTCCGTCCTCAAGTAGGTCGCCAGCGCGTCCTCCGGCACCCCCACGATGGGCTCGCGGTCGTTGAAGGAGGTGTTCAGGAGCGCGGGCACCCCGGTCCTTTTCTCGAAGGCCCCGAGCAGGGCGTGCAGGCGGGGATGCTCCCGGGCTGCGATGAGCTGGGGCCGGGCCGTCCCATCGGCGTGCAGGGCGGCCGGGATGCGCTCATAGGCCTGCGCGCGCGCGCGCACGGCCGCGAGCATGAAGCGGCAGGGTAGCCGCGCCGCCTCGGGTATCTCGAAGAAGAGGTCCGCGTCCTCCTCGCGCAGGACGGGTCCATAGGGCCGGAAAGGCCGGCGGTGCTTGACCCTCTCGTTGAGCCTATGCTTCATGGCCTCGGACCTCGGGTCCGCCAACAGACTGCGATGGCCCAGCGCCCTGGGGCCGACCTCCATGGCGCCTTCATACCAGGCCACGATCTTCCCCGAAGCCAGCAGGTCCGCCGCTTTTTCGATGAGCTCCCGGGGGCCGGGAGCCTCCCCCTTGAGCCCGCGCGCCGACAAGGCCAGCTCCGCGGCCCCGGCCTTGTCCGGTGCGCCGAGGAAAGCGT
>CAYWAR010000476.1:0-1987 GCA_964455765.1 uncultured Elusimicrobia bacterium | reverse complement strand
TCGCGGCCCAGACCTTCCTAGCCGACCCGGCCAAGGCCGCCTGGATCATCGGGGCATCGAATTTCGGCGAGCTGCTCGGCGCGGTGTTCCTTGCCCGGTCCATCCAGTCCGACAAGAACCCGCGCACGGCTTTCTGGGTGAAGCTGATGGCCCTGGGATTGCTCGGCCTCTGGAGCCTGTTCCTAGGGCAAGGCTTGGCCCTGCTCCTCCCCTTGGTGGCGTTCAGCAGCTTGAGTTGGGCGGCCAGCGATCTCAGCCTGCGTGGAAAGATCCAGGCCGCCCTGCCCGAGTCGGTCCGCGGACGCTCCTTCGCCTTCATCTCCGCGGTCGGCTTCCTCTCGGTCCTGATCCTCTCGCTCGGCGTCGGCTTCCTGATGGACCTGGCCGCGCACTCCGCCGTCTTTCTGGCCATCGGCGCCGCGGTGACCGCCATGGCCGTATTGATGTGGCAAGCCTCCCGAGTCCTATCCGCTCCCAAATAAATCAGTCGGCGAGGGCTCGGCGGGCGGCTAGTCGGACGGACGGGGACTGATCGGAGAGCAGGCGGGTGACTTCCTCTTTGAAGGCTTTCCTTTCCGCCCGGAGAGGGGGTTGGACCGCCAGAAGAGCCGCCAGAGCGGTGCGGCGCACCTCCTCGTCCTTGTCTCTGAAAGCGGCTTTAAGCTCGAGCAGAGCCGAGGGCTCCCCTGAACGCGCCGCGGCGATGCAAGCCAAGGCGCGCGTGCGCGGCAGGCGGGATCTCAGGGCCTTGCGGATCTCCCCGCGCGCGGCATCTCCCATGCGGCCCAGGGCCGCGGCCGCGACTTCCCGCAAAAGAGCGGATGGGTCCTCCAAATAGGCGGCGAGCACGGGAGCGTCCTCCGCGCGCCCGATGCCTCCCAAGCCCGTAAGCGCCGCGGCCGCGACCTCCCTGTCGGGGTCCCCCAGGAGGATCTTCAAAGCCTTGCGCGCCTCTCCTTCCTGGTCGGAGAGTTCCTCCAGCTCCGCGGCCAGAGCCGGGGAATAGGCCTTCTCGCGGGAACCCAGGATGCGGGCGAACTCGAGCAGAGCCGCGGGGCTCGCGGGCTCGAACGGATTCGGGTTGCTCAGAAGCAGGGAGACCCGCTCCTGGGGGTTCATCCCCTCCCCCAACGAAAGCACGGCATAGAGCTCCGCAAGACCCTGCTCTCCAAGGGCCTTGAGCCATGCGGCCTCCGGTTTCCCGCGCTCCTCGGGCCTGGAGCAGAGCATGGCCGCCGTCTCCAGGAGGCGGACGCGGCCGGGTTCCTGGCCCTTCCCCCGGTCGAAGAGCTTCCCGAGGATCAGCGCGGCCTGGCGCCTCATGCGCCAATCCGGGGATTGCGCCTCGACGAGCGCCGGACCGACGGCGTCGGCCACGGGCATCTGGGAGAAGAGGCCCAGGAGCAGGGCCCGCCGCATGCCCCGCTCCTCCTGATACTCCCTGAGCACGGCCGAGGACATGTCCCGGCCGAAGGACGCCAGGAGCAGGCGGAGCCAGATGAAGCCCGAGAAATCATCCGGAGAAAGGAGTTGGATCAGGTGCCTCCTCTCCGTCCCGGGGAGCGAAGCCAGGCGCTTGGCGGCATCCATTCCGCCTTGGAAATCGAGCCCCGGGGCCGAGGCCGCATGGAGCCAATCGCGCAGGCGTTCGACCGCGGGCTTGCCCTCCGCCTCCCCCAAGAGGTTGCTGATGCGTTCCTTATCCCTCCAAAAGGCGTCTTCCCTGGCCACCGGCGGCCAATCCGGCTTCACGGCGGAGACTTCGGCCTCGATGCGCAGGCCCGCCTCCCCCTGGATCGAACCCCATGGATCGCCGCCTAATAGGAACGGACCCGCGGCGCCCGAGGCCGCCGCCAAGTGATAGGTGTTCCCTTCTCCCGAGATCGAGACTACGCCGTAGCTGGGAGCGCCCCGCTTCAGCGCGCCCGAGCCCAAGTCGGCCAGAGCGACCCGGTTGTCGGAGCCTTGGATGAACAGCAGCCCGTGT
>CAYWAR010000475.1:0-1990 GCA_964455765.1 uncultured Elusimicrobia bacterium | reverse complement strand
GTGACCTCCTGTGTCGACGGACCCCTGCCGACGGACCCCCCACGGGGGTCCGTCTCCGTTCGGGGGGCGCGCTCCCTTTTCAGGGAGCCGTTCCCCCAGTTATCCTAGCAAGTCTTTCTTCAGCCGCGCGAGCCGCGCCTTCCTCTCCGTTCTTCCGCGCGGCCCGGACGAAAGTCTCCAGCGTCAGCCCCCCGTTGGGGTCGAGCTCCAGGGCGCGCCGGGCCGCGGCCAAGGCCTCCGCGTCTTGGGACACCCCCCCCTCCTCCCCGCGCAAGGCGGCCAAGGCACGAAGCCGGTGCGCCTGGGCGTCCAGGGGCCTGGCACGCACGCCT
The DNA here is from genome assembly GCA_964455765.1 of uncultured Elusimicrobia bacterium. Taxonomy (GTDB): domain Bacteria; phylum Elusimicrobiota; class Elusimicrobia; order UBA1565; family UBA1565; genus CAYHRV01. Next base: position 1,658 of record CAYWAR010000475.1, on the reverse strand, counting down.
TCCCGCGCCGCCTCCTTCGCCCGCTCCAAGATGAGGACGCGGCCCTGTCCGCTCGCCGCCGAAGAGGCGTCCCATAAGAGGTTCGCCAAGTCATAGCGGTAAAGCGTCACCTCCGGCGCTAAGGCGATCGCGCGCTCCAATCTCAGAGCCGCCTCTCTAGGCGCCCCTCCTCCCCGGGCCTCGATACTCAACCGGGCCTGCCTGTCGGCCAGCGCCGCCCGCCCCGTCAGGCCGGCGCCCGCGAGGGCGCCCGCCAAGAAGAGCGCGGCCGCCGTGCCCGAGCGTCCCGGCACGGCCAGGAGCGCCCCGGCCATCAAACAGGCGAGCCAAGCCACGGCTAACGAAGGGGAATTTAATTTAGCCTGCACCAAAACCGCCAGGACCCCTCCCGCGAGGGCTCCCGCGAAGGGCGAGCCCGACCGGGCCGCGGCCCAAGCCCCGCGCAGAACTCCCAGGTGCAGCCAAAGGTAGGCGGCCGTCCCGGCCAGCCCGAGCGCGCCCAGGACCTGGAGCCAATCGTTATGCGGGTGCGACTGGGTGTGCCCGAGCCCGCCGAGGCGGCGCGCGGCCTCCTCCGAGCGCAGGCGCTGGAAGCTCAACTCGAAAGTGTCCGGCCCCCGGCCCAGCCAAGGCCTTTCCCGGAACTGGGACACCGCGACTCTCCACAACTCCCATCGCGCCGAGTCCGCCGCTTCGCTCCCGCGGCCGCGCCAGGCGAACGCCGCCAGAACGGCCAAAGCCGCCGACGCGGCCGCGCAGGCGGCGAATCTCCAAGGAGACCGTTGCGGTCGCGGGCCGCGCTTCTTCTCTTCCGCGCAAGCCCCGCCTCCGACCCTCCAGGCCGCCGCGGACCCGCAGAGGGCTCCGAGCACGGCCCCTCTCGACCCCGTGGCCGCCAGAGCGGGGAGTCCCGCGAGGAAAGCCGCCGCGCCGACCCGTCGTTCGAGCGCCCCCTCTCCCCGGATCCAGAATAGGAGGGCGCAGGGCAGGACGAGAGCCAGATAGGCGCCCAGGTAGATGGGACTGCCGAAGGTGGAGACGGCGCGGCCCTGGGGCAGGGCGGCCCGGAACAGGGGGTCGAAGCCGCAAGATTGCGCGAGCGCGTACGCGGAGACCGGGATGGAGAGGGCGCAGAGCCAGCGCAGGAGCGGACCTTCCTGGCGGGCGGAGCGCAGGCCGCAGCCGAGGTAAAACGCCGCGGCGCAGGCCGCCAGGCCGCCGGCGGCGAAGAGCGCCTCGGGATAGCGGCCGAACCAGCTCAGCCTCGGATCGCAGGAGAAGAACGCGGCCAGGAGAAAGGCTCCGGCAAAGGCGGAGGCGGGCGCGTCCACCCGGGAGGCGATGTCCGGACGCCGGCCGGAAAGGACCCACGCCAGGGCGCCCGCCAGCCCGAGGAGGCCGCAGACCGCGGCCTTCGGCACCATGTACCCCTCCCGCCACCAGGGCCCGGCGACCAGAGGGATGGCCGCGGCCAGCGGCGGGACCCAGCCCAACCCCCCCTTCCCGCCCGGTTCAGAGCGGGATGTTCCCATGCTTCTTCTCGACGCGCCGCGTCCTCTTGTTGCGCAGGAGACGGAACGCCGTGATGAGCTTTCTCCGGGTGGTGGCGGGTTCTATGACCTCGTCTATGTATCCGCGGGCCGCCGCGAGGTAGGGGT
>CAYWAR010000474.1:0-2005 GCA_964455765.1 uncultured Elusimicrobia bacterium | reverse complement strand
GGACCCCGCGGAAAGCATCTTTATCTCCGGAACAGCGGCTCCCCCCTCATCTTGGAGGAAGGTCTTCACCGAATCAAGGCTGAAGCCTTGATCGAAGTTCATGGGGGCGGCATAGGTGAGGGAAGGCGCCAGCGCGGCCAGGACGGCGAGTCTGCTCAGTTTCTTCATCATGTTCTTTCGTGTTCCTCCTGCGTCTTTTCGACCCCATAAAAAAACCAGAGGAAACATGCGAAGCGTCTCGCTGTTTCCCCTGGTGACTCCGAGTTGGGCCCGGAGGTGGATGCTTCTTGGCCGAATCCCAAGAATTACAGGGTCACCAAGAATATAGCACCTGAGGCCCAATCTGCCCAGGGATAGAAGGCCTAGGAAGCATGGGGGCACACGGGGCCTAGCAAAATTGCCCTACGGCCCTAGAGGGGGCGGTACCGGAACCCCCACAAAACCAATTGGATTTGGCGGGATTCCGGGATAATGCGGACTACCGGCTGGAGGATTAAACGAACTTGTCTATGGGAGGGTTCAGGGATTGGGGCCGCGCCGCGAGCACCTCCAGGCGCAGAGTCCCGGCTCGCACGAGCTTTTTAAGCTGATCGTCCCTGGTCAGGAGGCCTTCCTGGACCCGCATCTCCAGCTCCTTGGCGCGTTCCCGGAATATGAGGGGATCGAAACGCACTTCAAAGCGGAGGCGTAGGAGGGAGAGCCGCTCATCGAACTCGGAGACCCAGCGCGGGAAGCCGATGTCCCGCGAGCGGATGATGCCCAGGGTGGCGCAGGGGTGGGGCCAGCGCTCCACCTCCGCCAGGCAGTCCAGAAGATCGAATACCGTCATCGGGGCCAGAAGGTACGCCCCGCCTCCGTTGTTTTGCAGGACGAGGCCGCGGCGGATGCGGCCGTGCATCCGTATCCCGCGCGAGCGCTCCACGCGGCAGAAAGGGCCGAGCTCCACCGCGTCGCCCGTGTCGTAGCGTATGAGAGGCATCTTCTGCACGTAAGGATGGAGGCCCGTAAGCACAAGGCGGCCGACGCCTTCCTCCCTGGGCTTGCCGGTGACCAGGTCCAGGACCTCGTAGAGCACCGGCGGCCAGCGGAAGTGGAGCCAGCCGCAGGCGATGCACTCCGTCGCGGGCGTGGAGAATTCCGAGAGGCTGTAGTTGTCGAAGATCTGCGCTCCGAAGCGCTCGGCCGCGAGCTTGCGCCAGAACTCCGTGAGCCGCTGGGAGAAGGTCCCGATGAGCTTGACGCCGAAGGAGGAGGGATCCTTCCCGCGCTCCTGGAGCCAGACGGTGAGAACCGTGAGCGCGCCGGTGCCCAAGCGCATCGCCGTCACGCGGCGGCCGTCGGGCTGGGGCTTGGAGAGCACCGCCTCGATCATGTAGAGGGCGTTGCGGTCGAGCATCCACGGGACCACGATCTCGTCCTTGCCCGGGGGCAGGGGCAGGCCGTGGGTCACCGAGAAAACCTCCAGGGTCCAGCCCGGATAAGGATCATCGGGGTCCTCCCGCGCGGTCTGGCCCGGTTCCAAGGCGGGTCCCGCGATGGCATCGGCTTCCTCCGGGCAGCGCAGGACGTTGAGCGGGGGCATGTCGAGGTCCAGGCGGGTGGTCCCGGAGGAGGTGATCCCGAAGCCGGGAGGGCGTTCTCCTACGACAAGATAGCGTTGGAAGCGGATGGCTGTCGGCTTATCCAGGGTCGGCAGGAGAGCGAGGTCCTCGATGCTCTTGACCCGGCGCCACGCGGAGCCGAAGCGTCTGCGGTAATAGGGAGCGCGTACCGCATTCTCAAGCGTCTTGGGAAGGAGTTCCTGCCAGTCGTCTAGGACGGCTTTGCTCACCGGCGGGAGCGATAAATCAAGAGATCAGGCTTCTCCGCCGCCGCCGCGCCTGGGAGTCCCGCGCTCTCCGCCGCCGCCTCTGCCGGGGGTGCCGCCGCCGCGCTCTCCGCCTCCGCCCCGGCCCGGGGTGCCGCCGCCGCGTTCTCCGCCTCCGCTGCGTCGGGGGGTTCCCCG
>CAYWAR010000473.1:0-2008 GCA_964455765.1 uncultured Elusimicrobia bacterium | reverse complement strand
TGACTTTCGGACCGAATCTCCTGGGGTTAGGTCCGAAAGTCAACGTCTGACCCCTGGCCCGCTTTGCGGCGTTCGAGGCGCGAGGCGCGAGGCGTGGCGCGGACGCCGGGGACCTGTTATACTTATATCGCCCTATGATTCCCCGAGCCGGCGGTCTGCGCTCCCACTTGGCCCAAGAGCGTTCCCGGCGGCTATCGAGCCTTTCTTTGGCCGCCGGGGTCCGTATCACGCAATCCCTCGGGCGCTTCGGGCGCTCCATATTCAGGAAATCCCGCCGTCCGCTTCCGGTATGCCTGGCTGAAGGGCTTCGCCGCCGCCGTTTTCTGCCCCCTCCTCTATGGGATCGCCTCCCAGAAACCGGGACCCCTTAGCCGAGCTTTTCGCGGTCTCAACCCGCCTCTTGGAGGGACTGGGGCTCCCTTATTTCGTCATAGGCGGCCTGGCCGCCAGCGTGATCGGCGAGCCTCGTTTTACCGGAGATATCGATCTTGATGTCTTCGTCCATGAGAACGAGGTCGGCCGGCTCTTGGCGAAGGCCAGAGCCGCTGGATTCCGTTTCAACAAGAAAACGGTCCTATCCAACCTGGCGCAATTCGGAACCTTCCGATTGGCGCGCGGCGGGCTGCATCTGGACGTGCTGCGCGCCTCCACGGGACTTGAGGCTCAGGCATTGAAGCGGGTCCGCAGGATACGGATCCATGGCGTGCGGGCCAACTTCCCGAGCCCGGAGGATCTTATCCTCCTCAAGCTCGTGCCCGGCAGGGAGCAGGACCTCCTGGATGCGCGCGCGGTGCTCCTGCGGCATCGCAAGCGGCTGGATGTCGGGTATTTGGAGAAATGGGCGCGGACCTTGTCGGATGAGGCGGAAGATATGAGGATTCACAACACGCTGAGCAAGTGGCTGGAGGAAACCCGGCCGCGGCGCTGACGGAAGAAGTCGGCTTAAAAAATATCCCTTGAAAATGCGGGCGGAAGGGGCAATACTATCCACGTCGAGGACTGATGGGTTCCCCTCCTAGTCCGCCACGACGGTTAAAAGTGAGTTCTCATGGCATACCGATTTATCCCTGATTTTTCCCGCTTCCAACTCCGATGGAAGCGTTCTATTTGGCCGTTTCTTACGGTTTTATGCGTGATTTTATTTTTGGATCGGAAAGCGGCATACCCGCTGACTGAGGCTGAAAAAGCCGCTCGCCGGGAAGCTCAGGAAATCCTGGGGGACAGATCGAAAAAATTAACCGACGAAATTTACCAACTCGATGCGACGGTTGAGGGGCTAAATAGAAGGTTGGAACGAGACCCCGGATTAACTGAGTCGCCTGCTATTAGAGGGTTGAATGAAAACAAACGGGATTTGCTCCTTGAACTCTCCCGCGCCAGGGCGGACGCGAATAGAATCGAGGATAGAAACAACAGATTATTGGACAAAGGAATGTCCTTTACGGGTGGAGCTATGAATACTTTTACTCGTCGCGAAGCTCTCAGCCAAGCTCAGGCAGACGAACATCATGCGGCCGTGAACCGAGTCAATTCGGCTCTGATCGCGGTCCAGGTGAATGAAGCGAAGATTGTAATGGCGGAGAAGGCCCTCAAGAATGCTGGAAGCTCCGCTTTGGGCTCGACTGCCGGGCCCGATGCCGTAAAGCGGCATCAGGAATTGCATCAGGCCGAGATGGGCCGCCTAAATGACGGGGGCGCGGGCAAGGGCGCCGCAACCCCCAAACAAAAGCAGGACCAATTCGAGGCGATGCGGAATCTCGAAGAGAAGAATCGCCGGCCATGGGTTCAGACCCCGGAGGGTGCCGACCAGGGCTATTTTAACGCCCTTCCAGGGCGCAAGGAGGGCGCCACGGGAAAGGATCTCGGCGGGTTCACGGCGGTGAGGGGCGTCCAGGCGGAGAACCTCGTCCCGGATGCGAGGGGAGTCCGTTACGGCTCCGGCGGGGGGATGGAGGCCCCGCCCGCCGAGGGAGCCGCGGCGGGCGGGCTCTTCTACTCCGGAGGGCGG
>CAYWAR010000472.1:0-2009 GCA_964455765.1 uncultured Elusimicrobia bacterium | reverse complement strand
CGACCTGGTTACGGGCCGCTTCGAGACCCACGCGGCGCACGCGGTCTGCCTGGCCACCGGAGGCTACGGCAACGCCTATTACCTCTCCACCAACGCCGCCTCCTGCAACGTCAACGCGGCCTGGCGGGCGCATAAGCGGGGAGCGTTCTTCGCCAACCCCTGCTTCACGCAGATCCATCCGACCTGCATCCCGGTCTCCGGGGAGCATCAGTCGAAGCTGACCCTCATGAGCGAGAGCCTGCGCAACGACGGAAGGGTCTGGGTCCCCAAGAACCCGGCCGACCAGCGCCTCCCGGCCCATATCCCCGAGGAAGACCGGGACTATTACCTGGAACGCCGCTATCCCTCCTTCGGCAACCTCGTGCCCCGCGACGTCGCCTCGCGCGCGGCGAAGGGGGTCTGCGACGAGGGCCGCGGCGTGGGGGCCACCAAGCTCGCGGTCTACCTGGATTTCGCGGACGCGATCAAGCGCTTGGGGCAGGACGCCATCCGGGAGAAATACGGGAACCTCTTCGATATGTACGCCCATATCACGGCCGAGGATCCCTACCATGTCCCCATGCGCATCTACCCCGCGGTGCACTATGCCATGGGCGGCCTTTGGGTGGACTATGACCTCATGACCACCCTTCCGGGTCTCTTCTGCCTGGGCGAGGCGAATTTCTCCGACCACGGAGCCAACCGCCTGGGAGCCTCCGCGCTCATGCAGGGGCTGGCGGACGGCTACTTCATCCTCCCGGCTACCCTCGGGGGATACCTGGCCGGGGAGAAGCTGGAGGCCGTGGGCGCCGGACACGCCGCCTTCAGCGAGGCGTGCGGCCAAGCGGAAGGGAGGATCCGGCAGCTCCTCTCCATCCGCGGCAAGCGCACCCCCGCCGACTTCCACCGGGAACTCGGCCTTCTCCTGTGGGAGCATTGCGGCATGGCGCGCAACGAAACGGGCTTGAAGAAAGCCCTGCGGCGCATCCCGGAGCTCCGGGAGGAGTTCTGGCAGAACCTGACCGTGCCGGGCTCCGGCGAGGAACTTAACCAGACCTTGGAGCGGGCGGGCCGGGTGGGGGATTTCCTGGAGTTCGCGGAGCTCCTCGTCGCAGACGCCCTGGAGCGCCGCGAGTCCTGCGGCGGACATTTCCGCGAGGAGCACCAGACTCCCGAGGGGGAGGCCCGGCGCGACGATGAGAATTTCGCCCACGCGGCGGCCTGGGAATACGCCGGCGAAGGCAAGGCGCCGGTCCTTCATAAGGAGGCCTTGACCTTCGAATTCGCTCATCCGAGCCAGAGGAGCTACAAATGAACGGCACCCTGCGCTTGACGCTGAGAATATGGAGGCAGAAGGGGCCCGGCGACGCCGGCGGCTTCAAGACCTACTCCTTGGACGACATCTCGACGGAGATGTCCTTCCTGGAAATGCTGGACATACTCAACGAGGGTCTCATCAAGAAAGGCGAGGAGCCGGTCGCTTTCGACCACGACTGCCGGGAAGGCATCTGCGGCATGTGCGGCCTGGTGATCGACGGGCGGCCGCACGGCCCGGACCGGGCCGCGACCACTTGCCAGCTCCACATGCGGCGCTTCAAGGCGGGAGACACCGTCACAGTCGAGCCCTTTCGGGCCAAGGGCTTCCCCGTCCTCAAGGACCTCGTCGTGGACCGCTCCTCCTTCGACCGCATCATGCAGGCGGGGGGCTACGTGTCGGCGAATGTGGGTTCCGCCCAGGACGGCAACGCTCTCCCGGTGCCCAAGTTCGCCGCGGAATCCGCCATGGACTCCGCGGCCTGCATCGGCTGCGGCGCCTGCGTCGCCGCCTGTCCCAACGCCTCGGCCATGCTCTTCGTCGGGGCCAAGGTCTCCCAGTTGGCGCTTCTGCCCCAGGGACAGCCGGAGCGCAAACGGCGCGCCCTGTCCATGCTCTCGGCCGCCGACGCGGAGGGCTTCGGCAACTGCACCAACGAGGCGGAGTGCGAGGCGGTCTGCCCCAAGGAGATCAAGGTCTCCCACATCGCCCGGCT
>CAYWAR010000471.1:0-2025 GCA_964455765.1 uncultured Elusimicrobia bacterium | reverse complement strand
AGGTCAGGCCGACGGGGCTGGGCCGGTGCGGGGACCGCGAGGCGAAGAGTCCCACGGTGCGGCCCTTGAGTCGCGGCGGATGCACCTTGGGCAGGAATTTCTTGTTGGTGTTCAAGTGGAGGGAGGAGAGCAGCCAGACGTGGCTGAAGCCCTCGAGGCCGATGAGGGATTGTTCGGGCCGGAAGCGCTCCGCGATCGTGAGCATGGCGAAGGCCCCCGGAGCCAGGTGACCCTGCCGCGGCGTGCCGAACTTCTCCTTGAACGGGGAGCGGAGCGTCCCGATGACGGTCATCATAGGGGGATGATACCCTGAAATAAACCTCCCTCCGGCGTCGTTACCCATGCATGTGGGCCAGGTTCTTCGGAAGGCTGGACTGGACGCCGCCGGCCTGGCCTCGCGCCCTCTACGAGGAAGCCCGCCTCCGTTGGACCTCGGCGACGCGGGGCGAGTTCCACCTCGGCCTCAACATCCTGGGCGCCGGCGCCGTCGTGGCCGGCCTGGTCGTCTTGAACCTGCCGCGCCCCTCGCGTTCGGCCGTCGATGTCGGGGTCGCCTGGGAGAACCCTCCCGTCACCCCCCTGCGCCTCCCCCTGGAGCCGGAGCCGTTCCGCCTGCGCTTCTCGCGCTCCGCCGCCCGGCTCTCCCAGGTCGGGCGCCCGGTGTCCGGGGCGAAGCTGGTCCCCCCTCTGGCCGGGGAATGGCGCTGGGACTCGGACACGGAGCTGTCGTTTACACCCCTCGAGGACTGGCCCGTCGGCCAGGACTACCGGGTCGTCTTGGAGCACGGCCTGCTCCCTGAGGACTTGCGCCTCGAATCCGGCCCCATCGCCTTCAAGACCGCGCCGTTCAACGTCTCGGTGACGGCCGCCGAGTTCCACCAGGACCCCAAGGACCCCAAAGTGAAGCGGGCGGTCTGGACGCTGTCCTTGAGCCATCCGGTCGACCCGGCCGAATTCGAGAAGCGCGTCTACGTCTCGGCGCCGATGGCGCGCGGGGCGTGGTTTCAGACCGCCGCGCGCGCCTTCCCCTTCACGGTCCAGTTCGACCCCCTGCGCGCCACGGTCTACGTCCACTCCGGCGTCGTCCCCATCGCCGAGAAGGAATCCGTGATGGCGCTGACGCTCCAAGCCGGCCTGCGCGCCGCCCGCGGCGGACCGGCCGCCGAGGCCCTCCCCCCCTCCGAGGTGGCGGTGCCCGGGATGTTCACCTTCCTGCGCGTGGCCGACGTCGAGCTCACCTTGCCGCGCAACGAGCGCTGGGAGCCCGAGCAGGCCCTGGTCGTCACGCTGACCGCCGGGGCGCGGGACGCGGTGGTGCGCTCCCACCTCGAGGCCTGGCTCCTCCCCGTAGGTCACCACGACGCCGCCCGGGTCGGCCCGGAGGTGCTCGCCGTCTCGGAACGCCTCTCCCTCACGCCTCTGCCCACCGACGCCGAGTTCTCCGCCTCCCATGCGTTCCGCTTCGCCGCCGCCCCCGGCCGCCACGTCTTCGTCCGGGTCCGCCGCGGCGTGGAGGGCTTCGGCGGCTTCGTGCTGGCCGGAGACTTCGAGCGCCTTCTGCGGGTTCCCGACTTCCCCCGGGAGCTCTCCTTCGTCGGCGAGGGCTCGGTCCTGAGCCTGAGCGGGGAGCGAAAGCTCGCCTTGACCGCCCGGGGCCTCGAGGCCGTCCGGGTCGAGTTCGCCCGCGTGCGCCCGGGACAGCTCAACCACCTCGTCAGCCAGTCGGGCGGGCGCTTCAAGGACCCGCAGTTCCAGGGCTGGAGCTTCGGCCCCGACAACATCGCCGACACCGTCACGGAAATCCTCCCCCTGCGCCTGGAGGGCGCGGGGAAGACGCAGTACGCCGCGCTCGACCTGGGGCGCCGCCTCTCCTCGGAGGAGCCGCGCGGGCTTTTCTTCCTGAGCGTCTCGGGCTGGGACCCCCTGCGCAAGGAGGCCGTCGGGCCCTCCGACCGGCGACACGTCCTCGTAACCGACCTGGGGCTCTTGGTCAAGGAGGCCGCCGACGGCGCGCGCGAGGTGTTC
>CAYWAR010000470.1:0-2031 GCA_964455765.1 uncultured Elusimicrobia bacterium | reverse complement strand
CCCGGGCGGTGTAGGCGTCGGGGCTCTCCGGGTCGAGCTTGATGGCGCGCCCGAAATCCTCGAGGGCGCGCTTGCGGTCTCCGGCGAGCAGGCGGGCGGTCCCCCGCGCCACGGCGTCCTCGGGGTGCTTGAGGCTGGAGATGCCGAGCGACCGCTTGAGGTCGGATGCGCCGGTGTCGTCTCCCAAGGCGTGGCGGGTCTGGGCGCGCATGGAGTAGGATGGGAGGAAGCCCTGGTCCTCGGTGATGGAGCGGGTCAGGCTGCTGAGAGCCTCGCTGAAATCGCCGCGGCGGTAATGCTCGACCCCTTCGTCGAAATACAGGCGGGCCCTGGCCTTGTCCCCTTTCGCGGATGCGTGCGGGGAAAAGGCGGCCAGGGCAAGGCAGACTGCGGCCGTCAATCGGATGCTCATGCGGGTGTCGGCTCTCGGCAGGCCTTCCATCACGGACTGTAGCAGACCGATGTTAACTTTCCATTACGCTCTGTAGTAGTCCCGTATCCACTCATGCTTGCGCAGGGCATCGAGCAGGGCGGCATCGAAGGGGAGGCAGCCGGCCGCGCGCGCGTTGCTCTCCACGTGCGCCTTCAGGCGCATGCCGGGGATGACCGAGGAGACTTCCTCGCGGCTGAGGCAGAAGCGCAGGGCCGCCTCCGAGAGGCCGCCCGCGTGAGGGCCGACCAAAAAGGCTCTCAGAGACTCCACCCGCCGGCAGGTCTCGCCCAGGCGGTCCCCGCCGAAGTAGAAATTGCGGAAGTCCTCCGGGGGGAAGCGGGTGTCGGGTTCGAGCGTGCCGGTCAAGGAGCCCTCGTCGAAAGGACAGCGCACGACCACGCCGACCCCCATCCGGGCGCAGAGAGGGAAAAGCCTGCGCGCGGCCCTTTGGTCGAAGAGGTTGTAGATCACCTGGACCACGTCCACCGCCCCGGAGCGCACCAGCTCCAAGGCCGAGTCCGGCTCGTCGGAATTGATCGAGACGCCGAAGAGGCGGATCTTGCCCCGGGCCCTCAGGGCTCGGACCGCCTCCAGCGACTCCTGCCAGAGCGGGTCCTTGAGCCAGGAGTCGGTCCAGACATGGAACTGCTGGATCTCCAGGCAGTCGGTCCGGAGGTTGCGCAGAGACCGTTCCGTGCAGGAGAGTATCCAGTCCGGGGGGAAGGCGTTGGCCAGGCGCGTGCGCGGGTTGGCCGGCCATTCCATGTTCCTGGGCGGTATCTTGCTCGCCACGCAGGCCCGCCGTCCGGCTTCCCGCAGGGCCTGGGCGATGAGCCTCTCGCTGTGCCCGTGCCCATAGACGAAAGCCGTATCGAAGAAGTCCATCCCGAGGTCGAGGGCGGCACGCAGGGCGCGCAGGGACTCCCCGTCGTCGGTGTCCCCCCACATGGATTTTCCGATGCCCCAGCCTCCGAAGCCGATGGAGGAGATTTCCAAGCCGGAGCGGCCCAGCCTCCGGCGCGCTACCCCCGCGGCGGGCGACCCCGCCTTGACGCTCATCTTTCGACCCGGACTTTCAAGCGGATGTCCTCGAGGGCGGCGGCCACCGCCTCGCAGCGTTCGAGGGCCCCGCTGTAGACCATGGCCGAGCCTTTGCTGTGCACTTCCCAGGAGAGGGATCTGGCCCGGGAGAGCGTGCAGCCCACGGCTTTGATGAGCTGGGTTTCCACCTCATCGAAGGAATGACAATCGCAATTGAAAAGGATGACGCGGCAGGCAAAAGAAGTCCCTGAACGGTCCGTGGTTTCCGGGGTCTGTGCCGGGAGCTGGGAAATGGGCAATGGAATCTCTTTTCCAATAATTTACATTATTATATACAAAAACCTTGACAAGAACCGATTCCGGACCAATACTAGAATGAGTTGCCGTGTATTCGGGAGGATAAAACCATGTCCCCTTTGGCGAAATTGCATCGTGGGCGCCCCATGCCATGGACGCTTGGGCTCTTGGCCTTTTCCCTGGCCGCCGCCCCGATTTGCGTCCAGGCCGGCTGGAAGGATTTCTTCGACGGCGGCAAGAAGGGCGGGGGTGGGGGCGGG
>CAYWAR010000469.1:0-2035 GCA_964455765.1 uncultured Elusimicrobia bacterium | reverse complement strand
CATCGGCAACACGGAGTCCAGGGGATTCTTCGCGCACGACGGCCTGAGCCTGGTGTCGCTGGGCGGCGCGGTCTTCTACGACGCGGGCTACTCCTGGCCTTCCGGCGCCCCGATGGGCCTGGGGGACCTGCGCCAATCCGTGGGCGTGGGCTTCCGCTTCGCGTTCACGCGCTCGACGAGGAACCAGCCCATCCGCATGGACCTGGCCTACGCGCTCAACGACAACGGCCAGCGCAGCCGCCTGGCGTTCTCGGTCTCGACCGGGTACAGCTTCGGGAGCAAGGGAAATCTCCTGGCTCTGGGTTTCTGAGATGGGTCGTTTTTCGTCATTCCGGCGTAAGCCGGAATCCAGGCGGCAACTGGCTGTGTCTCGGGAAATTAAGGTTTAATCGGCAAGCATGAGACTGAGCGGCCGGTGGCGTTTCCCTCTCTGCGCGGGCGTCCTCTTCCTCGCGGGCAACGGTCTGCTCAGGGTCTTCCTCTTCTGGCGCTTCGTCGAGCCGCATGCCTTCCTCCCGCTGATCCGTGCCTCTTGGGCGGGCCTGCGCATGGACGCCGCGGCGCTCGGCTGGCTCCTGCTCCCCTGGATGCTGGTTTCAGCCCTGCTCTCGGCCGGGCTGCGCGAGACCAAGGCGCGGCGCGCGCTCGGGCATCTCTCCTTCATCCTGGGCTCGGGCCTCTTCCTCTTCCTGCTCGTCGTGGAGTACTTCTTCTTCGATGAGTTCAATTCGCGCTTCAACACCGTGGCCGTGGATTATCTCCTCTATCCGCACGAGGTCTTCATCAACATCCATGAGAGCTACCCCGTCGCCCCCTTCGTCCTGGCCGCGCTCATCGGCGGCTTGGGCGCCTGGGCGGCTTTCCGGCGGACACTCGATGAGGGCCTGCGCAACTCATGCCCTCCGGGGTCCAAGGGCCGCGTCTTCGCGGCCTATCTCCTGGGCGCGCTCCTCCTCACACAGACCGCCTCCTTCCAGGGCGCGCGCTGGAGCCCAGACCGCGTCCTCAACGAGGTGTCTGGCAACGGCCTCTATTCCCTGGCCTACGCCGCCTGGTCCCGGGACCTCGAGTACCAGGCGTTCTACCGGAGCCTTTCCCGGGAAGAGGCGTATGGGCGGACGCGGAGACTGATCCAGGAGAAGGGCGCGCGCTGGAGCGCGGACCCGGATTCCATCCAGCGCTCCATCCCCGGGCGGGCGGGGCGCCCCAAGAACCTGGTGCTGATCCTCGTCGAGAGCTTTGGCTCGGAGTTCTGGGGCTCGCTGGGGGCCTCCCCGGGCTGGACTCCGCGCATGGACGAATGGTCCCGCAAGGGCCTCCTCTTCACCAACCTCTACGCGACGGGGAACCGCACGGTGCGGGGGCTCGAGGGAGTCCTGGCCTCCTTCCCTCCCCTGCCCGGAGACTCCATCGTCAAGCGCCGGCTCTCCGACCGGGTTTCGACCCTGGCGCGGACGCTGGGCGGGCGGGGTCATGAGACGCTCTTCCTGTACGGCGGCCGGGGCTTATTCGACGGGATGCGTTCCTTCGCCCTGCGCAACGGCTACGGCCGCTTCATCGAGCAGAAGGATTTCGACGATCCGGTGTTCGCGACGGTCTGGGGCGTGTGCGATGAGGACCTCCTGGACCGCGCGCTCATCGAGACGCGCGCCCTGCATGCGCGAAAAAAACCCTTCTTCGCGACCGTTCTCACCGTCTCCAACCACAAGCCCTATACCTATCCCAAGGGACGCATTCCCGAGGATCCGGACCTCCAGGCGCGTCCGCACGCGGTCAAGTACACCGATCACGCCATCGGGCGCTTCCTGGACCTTGCCTCCAAGGAGGATTTCTTCAAGGATACGCTCTTCGCCGTGGTCGCCGACCACGGGGCGCGGGTCTACGGAAAAGAGGACATTCCCATCCACTCCTACGAGATCCCGATGCTCGTCATAGACCCCGGGGTCCCCGGCGGGCGGCGCGTATCGACGCTGGGCTCCTCCATCGACGTGGGGCCGACGCTCCTGGCCATGCTCGGACCGGGCTATGAGAGCGT
>CAYWAR010000468.1:0-2039 GCA_964455765.1 uncultured Elusimicrobia bacterium | reverse complement strand
GACGGGTGGCAGGCGGGGGCCGGGCAGTAGCCTCTCGTGAAGAGGAGGCCGCGGCGCGCCAGGCGGTCGATGTTCGGCGTCAGCACGTCGGGCCGCGCGCCCAGGCAGCCGACCCAGGCGTTGAGGTCGTCGACGGCGATGAAGAGCACGTTGGGCTTGGCGGCCGGCGCCGCCGGCGCGAGGAGGGCGAGCGCGAGGAGAAGTCGGATCATGCCGTATTGAACACGCGGGAACGGGAAAAGAGGCGCGGCCGACGGGGGTCGACCGCGCCTCTGTTGTTGGCTCCGTCGGTGAGCAGGATGAGCACCTTGGATTTCGCCCGGCTGTCCTTGATGTGCGCCACCCCGGAGGCCAGCCCGTCGCCCACCGCGGTGCCGTCCGCCTGGGTCATGCCGGAATCCACGCCCTCGAGGAACTCGAGGAGGGCGCCCGTGTCCAGGGTGAGGGGGCAGGCGAGCAGGGGGATGCCGGCGAAGACCACCATCCCGATGCGGTCGGAGACCCGCCGCCGGATGAAGCCGCCCGCCGCGTTCTTGGCCGCGGCCATGCGGTCGAGAGGGTCGAAGTCGAGCGCGCGCATGCTGATGGAGGTGTCGAGGACCAGCAGGATGTCCACCCCGGAGGAGACGCCGGCCTCCTGGCGGAGCACTTTTTGCGGCCGGGCGAGCCCCAGGACCATGAGCAGGAGGGCCGAAGTCTTGAGGGCCATGGGAAAGAGCCGGACCGCGATCCGGCTCCCGGGAATGCCCTTGAAGCCGGCGAGGGGGTAGCGGAGCGCCGCACGGCGCTTCTCTCCGATCTTCCAGCCGTAGAATGCCGCCGCGAGGGCCGGCAGGGCCAGCAGGAGGAGATAAGGATTTTCCAGCCTCATCGCGCCGTCTCTTGGACCCCGCCCGCCGCGGACCGTTCTCCGGGCGGCATGGCGGCCCGCACGATCCCCTTGGCCTCCTCGATGTCGCGGGAGAATTCCTCCGGGGCGGGCGAAAAGCGCGCGAATTTGGCCAGATCGCAGCGGTCCAGGATGGCCTTAAGACGCCCCCTCAGCGCTGGGTCGAGCGCGGTGTGAGAGAGCGAGCGCTGCAGGTCGTAGGTGGTCATCTGCAGGGCGGGCACCCGGAGCGAGCGCTCCAGATAGGCCCGCAGGATGTCCGAGAGCCTATCGTAGAATTCCTTGACCGATAGCCCCAGGCCGGGGAGTGCGTCGAGTTCGTCTAGGGCGATCTGATGCGGGGGCCGGGGATCGACCGCCTCCGGGAGCGGCCCCCCCGCCTCCTCCAGCCGGCGCTTTCGCAGGCGGAGGAAGAGGGCGAGGGCCGCGGCCGATAGGAGCAGGCCCGCCAGGACCCAGGGCCAGAGGGCGGGCGAGAGAGGCCCCTTGATGTCGCGCGGCTCCGCCCCCTCTTGGCGGGCGGACTCCGGGGGCGCCACAACGACGCGAACCGGGGGGCTTTGGACCGTGTCCCGCGCTCCTCCCCCGGCGGCGAGCGTCCAGCGCAGGGCCGGGAAGACCAGCGGGCCCAACTCGAAGGCCGCGGCCTCGATGCGCAAGGGCACGAGGGAGGAGTCCCCTTCCTCGCGCGCCGCGCCGGCGGAAACTCCCAGTATCTCGAAAGGCCCGGTAGATTGGGCCGCGAGGTCGAAGGTCAGCGAGGCGCCCTTGGGGATGCGCGCGAAGCCGTCGATATCGAAGCTCTTGCCCAGAAGCACGGCCGAGGAGGCGGGGGAAAGCTCGAAAGAAACCGGGGATTGAGCGCGGAGCGGCGCCGCGACGATCAGGGCCGCCAGGGCGGCCGGCATCACCTCAGCCTCCTCGAGCGCTCGCGGAAATAGCGGATGATGGGCTCCGTATAAGGCTCGTCGGTCCTCACGCGGATGGGCTCCACCGCCGCGGAGCGGAAGGCGGCCTCGACTCCGGCGCGAGC
This sequence comes from uncultured Elusimicrobia bacterium, assembly GCA_964455765.1. Lineage (GTDB taxonomy): Bacteria > Elusimicrobiota > Elusimicrobia > UBA1565 > UBA1565 > CAYHRV01. Next base: position 117 of record CAYWAR010000468.1, on the reverse strand, counting down.
CGCTTCCCGGCGCCGCGAATAGGCCTCGCGCAGGAGGCGGTCGGGCCGGGTGAGGACGCGCTCCCCGGTCTCCGGGTCCTCGAGATCCAGGTAGGCGGGGAGCTCGGGAAGGTCTTG
>CAYWAR010000467.1:0-2041 GCA_964455765.1 uncultured Elusimicrobia bacterium | reverse complement strand
TGGTGGCCTGGCGCTGGTTGTCGTTGAAGTAGGCCGGGACGGTGATGACCGCCTTGTCCACCGGCTCGCCCAGGAAGGCTTCCGCGTCGCGCTTGACCTTCTGGAGGAGGAATGCGGAGAGCTGCTGAGGCGTGTACTTCTTGCCTTGCAGGCCGTACTGGAAGTCCTCGCCCATGCGGCGCTTGAAGGCCGTCACCGTCCCTTCCGGGTTGGCCACCGCCTGCCTGCGCGCGGGCTCGCCCACGAGCAGTTGGGCGTCCTTGGTGAAGGCGACGTACGAGGGGAAGGCCTTCCCTCCCACGCTCGTGCCCTCGGCCGAGGGGATGATGGTGGGCTTGCCGCCCTCCAGCACCGCGGCCGCGGTGTTCGAAGTCCCAAGGTCTATTCCGATTATTTTTCCCATAGGTTCCTCCTAAAAATAAAGACGATCCGCCCCCTGAACGACGCTCATCCCTCCCCGCGGGGGAGGGACGAGGATCGGGCGATCCTCACGCGCGCGGGGCGGAGCACTTTCCCCTCCAGCGTGTAGCCGCGCGCGACCTCATCGACGACGGTCCCTTCCGGAGCTTCGGCCGTCTCGACTTGGCCGAGCACCTCGTGAAGGTTGAAATCGTAGGGCTTGCCCAGGCTCATTATCACCGCCACGCCCTCGGCCTCGAAGAGCTTGGTGAACTCCTTGAAGATGAGCTCCAGGCCCGTGGCGAGTTCCTCGGAGCCTTCGAGCCGTTCCTTGTGCCGGAGCACGGCCTCGTGGGCCGAGAGCAGGACGTCGTAGAGAGGAAGGAGCCTTTCGAGCAGGCGGCTCTTGCCCGCGCGCTCCCATTGGGGCCGGTCGCGGTCCACCCGCTTGCGGTAGTTCTCGAACTCCGCCTTCAGCCGCAGGAGCTGGTCGAGCAGGGCCTTGTCGGCGCGCGGGCCGTTCTCCTCTCGCGCCGTCCCTGCGGCGCTAGGCCCCGCCGCGGGGACGGAGGGCGGCTGTTCTCCGCTCCCGTCGGCCGCGGCGGCTCCCGGCGCGGCGTCGAGGACCTCCGCGGAAGGCGCTTCAGCGGAGGGTTTTTCTTGTCCCTTGTTCTTCGCCATCCCAGCCTTCCAGCGTCCTGCTGACCATCTCGCCCATGTAGTCGACCAAGGACATCATGCGGGAGTACTCCATGCGCTTGGATCCTAGCACGCCCAGCACGCCCACGACCCGATCCTTGAGACGGTAAGTGGTGGTGACCAGGCTCAGATTCTTGAGTTCGGGCAGGGCGTTCTCCTGTCCGATGAGCACCCGGACGGGAGAGCCGTCCCGGGCGCGGACCCCCCGCGTCTCCTCGCGGAACTGCTCCTGGAGCACCCCGGTCAGGGCCTTGCGCTCCTCGAGCATGCTGGCCAGCCTCTGCATGTCGTGCAGGTCCGCGAACTCCTCGGGCTGGGCCACCACCGTGGTGGCCCCCTCCAGATAGAGTTCCTCGGGCTCCACCGCGGTCTCCAGCTCCTTGAGCAGGTCCTTGGCGAAGGCGTGCAAGTCCCTCAGCTCGCGCTCCGCCCGCTCGACCTGGGAGGCCAGGACCGCCTGCACTTCCTGGATGGACCTTCCCTGCACGTGGTCGTTGAGGAATCGGTTGAGCATGTGGATGCGCTGCGCCGAGGGGACGAAGGAGAGCCGGATGGGCCAATGGCGCACCTGGCCCGCGTTGGTGATGATGATGGCCAGGAGCTGGCTCCCGCCCAGGCACAAGAGCTCCAGGCGCTTGAGCGTCTGCTTCCCCATGGGAGGCGAGAGCACCAGCCCGGCCCCGTGGGAGACGTGGGAGAGCAGCCGGGAGGTCTGGGCGAGGAGGCGGTCGAGTTCCTCGACCCGGCTTTGGTATTGCCGCTCGATGCGCTCCTTCTCATCGGAGGCCAGGCGCTGGACGTAATGGATGTAATCCACGTAGAAGCGGTAGCCCCGGTCGGTGGGGACGCGGCCGGAGGAGGCATGGAGCTGGGCGAGGTAGCCCTCGTCCTCGAGCTCCTTGAGCACGCTGCGGATGGTGGCGCTGGAGAGGTCGAGGTCCGC
>CAYWAR010000466.1:0-2042 GCA_964455765.1 uncultured Elusimicrobia bacterium | reverse complement strand
TGCCATGGTGGCTTCCTTTTCCGCCAGGGGATGCTGGGAACAAATGCGCGAGCGCCGTGATTACCAGCGGGAATCACGGCGCCCGCGGATCACTCCTTGTACAGGGGATAGAAATAGCTCCCGTAGGGAGCGTCGGGGAAGACGGGGTTGAAGGTCCAGCCTTTCACCCAGGAGCGCTGGGTCCGGTAGCGCTCCGTCTCCAGGATCAGGATATGAGGGACATCGTCCCGCTCGATGGCTTGGAGCTTCAGATACAGCGCCCGCCGCTTGGCCGTGTCCGTCTCGGCGACCGCGGCCTCGATGAGGCGGTCGGCCTCCGGGTTGGAGTAGCGCTGCGTCCTTGGATAATCGCCCTGGGAGTGCAGCATGGCCATGGCGAAATTATGGGGGTCGGGGAAATCCGCCTGCCAGCCGATGACGAACAGGGGAAGCTTCGAGGCCTGGTAGGCGTCGAGCAGGCTCGGCCACTCGAGAGGGCGCACCTCGACTTGGAAGCGCTCGTTCAATCCCTCGATGTTCCGTTTCAGGATTTGGCAGAGCGTCTCCCGGGCCGTGTTCCCGGAATTATAGGCCAGGGTGAGCTTAAATCCCTTCTCCCAGGCTTTTCCCGCCCACGCCCTGCGAAGATGCGCCTCGGCTTTCCCCAAGTCCAGGGTATAGGCCGGGGGCGCGGGATCGTGTCCCGTCAGGGTGTTCGGGATGCAGCCCGATGCCTGCGTCCCCCGCCCGCGATGGACATCCCGGATGTAGCCCGCGTAGTCGAAGGCGTAGGCGAAAGCCTTGCGCGCGTCCTTATCCGAGAAGAAGTCCGGCGGGATGCCCTTCCCGTCCAAGCGGCCGGAGCCGATGAAGGGGTTCCCCGAGGGGTTGGCGCGGAAGGTGAAATAGGCGACGGGGTCCATCTCTACGGTGGGCAGGCCGTCGATGAGGGAGACCCCGTCTAGGCCTTTGAGCTGGTTGAGGAACTGCCGGTCGGCCACGATCGAGTCCGCGTCGCCCGCCTGGAGCATGAGCCGGCGCGTGCCGAACTCGTTGACGCCCTTGATGACCACGCGCTTGAGGCGAGCCGGGCCGCGCCAATAGCCCTCGTGCCTTCGCAGGATGAGCTCCTTGTTCTTGCGGTCCCAGCGTTCCAGGGCGAAGGGGCCCGAGCCGTTGGCCTTCTGGTAGAAGGCCGTGTCTTCCTTCCTGGGGTTGTTGTGCTGGAGCCAGGTCTCCTCGCGGCCGTCCCAGTCCCCGTTCTTGACGGCCCAGGCCTTCGATACGATGGGCGCCCATTGCGCCAGGATGGAGAGGAGCGGGGCGAAGGGTTTGGGCAGGCGCAGGACCAGCGAATCCCCCTCCACGCTCACCGCCTTGGCCGCGTCCCGGAAGAGCCCCTCCCGGACGCGGCCTTGCGCGTCGCGCGTGGAGTGCAGGCCGAGGAGGGGCTCCAGGAGGTTGGCCGCCGGCCCGGCGTCGCGGTCGATGAGCAGGAAACGCAGCAAGGAATAGCGGGCGTCCTCCGGGCTCAGGAGCGTCCCGTCTTGGAAGCGCATGCCCTTGCGGATCGGGATCCGGTAGGTCTTCCCATCCGGGGAGAGCAGGCCGTTGGCCTTGGAAGGGACTTTCTCCGCGGCGCGCGCCAGGAGCTTGGCCGTGGAGGCGCCTTCATAGGCGAAGAGCGTCTCATAGATATTGAGATAGGCCATGTGGCTGGCCGCGTCATAGGCCCAATGCGGGTCCAGGCTGTCGGCGTCGCCGATGGCCAGATAGGTGAAGGTGTCCGGGTTCTTGACTTCTCCTGCGGCCGGGAGCGCGAGCGCCGCGGCGAGGAGCGCGAGCAGGTTCAGCGAGCGAGTCAAGACCGGGTCATCTCTCGCGCTTTTCCTTGAGGATCTTCTCTCCCCCGACCAGCAGCAGGGCCGCGGCCAGGGCGCCGAAGGCGAGCACCGACGCCGCGTCGCTCTGCGCGAAGGGGAAGGAGGCGCTGAGGTCCAGGCTTCCGGTCAGCGCGGGGCTCAGTGAGAGAAGGGCCACGGCGATGCCCGCGATGGCTCCGC
>CAYWAR010000465.1:0-2043 GCA_964455765.1 uncultured Elusimicrobia bacterium | reverse complement strand
CCTCTGGGACCCGGTGGTCCTGCTGACCAAGTTCAAGAACCCGCTGGTGCTCACGGTTTCGCTCTTCGCTCTTTGCCTGGCGACCCTGGCGACCAATCTCGCGGCCAACGTGGTGAGTCCGGCCAACGACTTCGCCAATCTCTGGCCCAGCCGCATCAGCTTCCGCATGGGCGGGTTCATCACCGGAGTGATCGGAATCCTGATCCAGCCTTGGAAACTGGTGGCCGACCCCGGGGGCTACATCTTCACCTGGCTGGTGGGCTACTCCTCGCTCCTGGGCGCCATCGGCGGGGTGCTCATCTGCGATTACTATCTCCTGCGGGGCATGCGCCTCGACCTCCCGGACCTCTACCGCGCCGGGGGGAAGTATTGGTATTCCTCCGGGTTCAACCCCGCGGCCGTCGCGGCCTTGATCCTGGGCATCCTCCCCTGCGTCCCCGGCTTCCTGGCCATCGTCGGCGCCGCGCAGGCGCCCGCGTTCTTCAAGTCGTTGTATAATTATGCGTGGTTCGTGAGTTTTAGCGTCTCCTTCGGGATTTATTTCGTTTTAATGCGGTTTAGGGAGGTATCGAAATGACCTATGACCTGATCCTGAAGGGCGGTACGATCACCACCGCGACGGACTCCTATAAGGGGGACATCGCGGTCTCCAAGGGCCGCATCGCGGCCATCGGGACGGACCTCCAGTGCCCGGGAGCGAAGGTCGTCGACGCCAAAGGCATGGTCGTCATGCCGGGCGGGATCGACGCGCACACCCATCTCGACATGCCCTTCATGGGCGCCACCACCGCCGATGATTTCGTCAGCGGGACCACCGCGGCCGCCTCCGGGGGCACCACCTCCATCGTGGACTTCGCCATCCAGAAGAAGGGCGGGACGCTGCGCGAGGCCCTCGACACCTGGCACGAGAAGGCCCAAGGAAAATCCGCGGTGGACTACGCCTTCCACATGATCATGGTGGACTGCCCCGAGAAGAACGTCAAGGAGATGGACAAGATGGTCGACGAGGGGGTCTCCTCCTTCAAGCTCTTCATGGCCTATCCCGGCATCTTCATGTCCGACGACGCGACGATATTCCGCGCGCTCCTGCGCACCAAGGAGAACGGCGGCATGATCTGCATGCACGCCGAGAACGGGGGGGTCATCGACGTGCTGGTGCAGAAGGCCCTGGCCGACAAGCAGTTCGAGCCCAAGTACCACGCCCTCACCCGCCCCATGACCGCGGAGGCCGAGGCCACCCGCCGCGCCATCGCGCTCTCCGAGATGGCCGGCGTTCCCATCTACATCGTCCATCTCTCGGCGGGCGACGCCATGGACGAGGTCAAGCGCGCCCGCGAGCGGGGTCTCCCGGTCTTCGCCGAGACCTGCCCCCAGTATCTTTTCTTATCCTACGAGGACTACCTTCGCCCCGGTTTCGAAGGGGCCAAATTCGTCATGTCCCCGCCCCTGAGGCCGAAGGGCAACGAGGAGCGGCTCTGGAGGGGGCTGGCCAACGATTGGCTCCAGGTGGTCTCCACCGACCACTGCTCCTTCTGCATGAAGGCCTCCGAGAAGGCGGGCAAGGAGCTCGGCAAGAACGACTTCTCCAAGATCCCCAACGGGGCGCCGGGCATCGAGACCCGGCTCATGCTGCTCTGGGACGCGGTGGCCGAGGGCCGGATCAGCGCCAACCGCTTCGTGGAGATCGTCTCCACCGCTCCGGCCAAGCTCTTCGGCCTCTACCCGCGCAAGGGCGCCATCGCCCCGGGCTCGGACGCGGACCTGGTGCTCATCGACCCGAAGGGGAAGAAGACCATCCGCTGCAAGGACCTGCACATGAAGGTGGACTACAACCCCTACGAGGGCAAGGCCCTGCGCGGGTGCATCCGCCACGTGTTCATCCGGGGAGAGCAGGTCGTCTCCGAGGGGCGCTTCATCGGCAAGACCACGCACGGCCGCTTCGTCAAGCGGCCTCCGAGGTCCTTCAATTGAGCTTTCTCCCGCTAGTGCTGCGACCGCGACATAACGTTGGTTATGGCCGCGCGATTTCTGGAGCGAGGCGAA
>CAYWAR010000464.1:0-2044 GCA_964455765.1 uncultured Elusimicrobia bacterium | reverse complement strand
GGCGGGTCGAAGCCCACCGCCATCCAACTCCTGGTCTCGCGCTGGGATAAGGTGGAACACGTCTCCGCCGCCTTCGTCGACGACGCGGGGGTCTACTGGGCGGAGGTAAGCCTCCCGTTTCAGGAAGGCGCACCCACCGTCCGGCTCGTCTATTCGGGGGACGGCCGTGGGCCCCTCAAGCTCCACTCGACCCTGCCGCCGGGGACCAAGCTCAGGTCCTATAACGGTAAGGCGGCCATCGACCTGACCCCGTCCGTTGTCACGGACCGCGAGTACGTCGCGCTCGACACCGCCCGTCCACCCGTCCTGTTGAAGAGGCGATGAAGCTCCTGCTCGCGGAGGTTCCCGGTGTCTGAGAACGCGCTCGTCCTCGCCCCCCGCGCCGGAGCCCTGGACCGGGCCAAGAGGTCCTGGAGCCTCGCTACGACCCAATGGCGCCTCGAGGCCCGCAAGCACCGCCTGATGTTCGGCGGCCTGGCGGCGGCCTTCCTCGCCTCCTTGCCCCTGGCCGCGCTCTCGGGCGGAGTCTACGGCATCCCGGGGGGCTCCGCCGTCGACGGCATCCTCACGCTGTGGACCTTCGTGGGCCTGCCGGTCATCGCGTCCGTCTATGGCGCGACGGCCGGGGCCGAACTGCGCTCGCCCTCCGTCGAGGAGGCCGAGGCGCCCCTGCCCGTGCCCGCCGACGCGCGCCTGCGCGGCGCGCTGGCCGGGGCGGCGTCCGGGTTCCTCCTCCTCTGGGGCCTGGTCCTCGCCGCCTGGCTCTCCCGCGTCGGCGCCCCGGGCAGCCCGACCAGCACCTCGCTGGCATCGGGCGGCCCGTTCTCGGCCACGTTGGGGCTCTCCGTCCTGTCGGCCTCCTTCGTCATCGGCTACGCCTCCCGGCACGCCGTCCTCGCGGGGGTGGCCGGACTGACGTTAGGTCTCGCCGCCTTCGTCCCGGCCGCCGTGGCCGCGCTGGTCTGCTGGTCCTTCTCCTATCACGTCCAGCTCGGGGTCCAAGGCTGGAGCCTGCTCGCGGCCCTGGGCCTGGGGACGCCGGCGGCCGCCGCGGCGGCGGGTCGGCTCGTCTTGCCCCGCCTCGCGCGCGGAGCCAAGGTCGGGGCGGCCTTATGGGCCGCGGCGGGGCTCCTGCTGCTCTATCCGCTGGCCCCGGCGGCTTTGGTCTTCAATTCCTCGCTCAACCGACTCAACGCCTCCCGCCATGAGATAAGCGCCCCCTACGGCGAACCCTCCGCCGCCGAAGCCGCCGCATACGCCGCGGTCCCCGGCCGTCGGGAAGGACGCTTCGAAGCCACGTTCGACGGCGGGCTCTACTTCATGCCCGCGGAGGGCGGCGAGGTCATGCTCGTGCCGGGAACCCCGCATTCCGCAGCCGGCCTCTGGGCGGAGACGATTCTCCCCCACTTCGTGGAAGCCGCCTGGGGCTGGGACGGCCGGATCTGGGCCATCCGGCAATCGAGCCTCAAAAGCCAGGTCCTGCGCGAGGTGTTCTCGGGACCCGGACTCGGGCCGTTGAAAAGCGTCGGGATGTGCCCGTACACCTGCGTGGCGGACGGCGCCCGCACCCAGGTGTTCGCCTCCCGCAACGGGGCGTTCCCGCCCCTCACCTTCACCTTCTACCGCCCCCTGGTCGTCCCCTACACCGGGCCCAAGCCCAGAGCGAACGCCTTGGACTCCGCCTACGGCGCGACCCTCCGGCTTGAAACCCTGGAAATCAAACCGTAACAGACCTCCGTTAACCTCATAGTGCGCCGAGCCGGAGCCCCTCCATGGGGACCGGCTCATGGCGTCTGAGCATGGACAAACCGAGCTTCGACCCCGCTTCCGTCAACGACGTGGAGACCGCGCGCCTGGCCCTGCGCTGGTCCCTGGAGAAGATCCACACCCTCCAGGCCGAGCTCGAGAAGACCAAGGGCACGGCCACCGAGGCGGTCGACAAGCTCCGCCAGGCCACCGAGCGCATCGCCGAGAAGGACGCGGCGGTCCTGCGCTGGCAGAACACCATCAAGGTCTGGGAAGCCAACTACAAGGACCAGCAGAA
>CAYWAR010000463.1:0-2054 GCA_964455765.1 uncultured Elusimicrobia bacterium | reverse complement strand
CTTGAAGGAGCTCGGCGCCCTGCTCCCCGGGCGGCTGGGCTCCTCCCCGGCCGCGGTCCCCTCCGGAGCGCTGCGGCGCGAGAGCCTTCCTTCGTCGCGGGGTGGAAAGTCCTTCGATTGGAAGGAGTTCGAATGGGCCAATGTCTCGGTGCGCCGCCGCTACGCCCTGACCCCGGACGAGGCTTCGCAGGTCTGGCTGAGAGACGCTTCGGGCGAGCCTCTCCTCATCTCCGGCGAGTTCGGACGGGGCCGCGTCCTCCTCTGGGCTTCCGCGTTGGAGGTGGGCTGGAGCAACCTCGCGCTCAAGCCCGTTTTCACCGCCTTGCTCGACACGGGACTCTGCCATCTGACCGGCTATGGAGAGGAAACCTCTTGGCGGAGCCTGCGCGTCGCAGAGCCCTTGGAGCGGGTCTGGGGTCCCAAGGAGAGCGTGCCCGCCCGGGTGGAGATCACGGCGCCGGGGGGCGGGAGGACGAGCCTGCTGGTGCGCGAGCGCCGCATACGCTATCCCCATACCCGGCAGCCCGGCCTTTATTTCCTCCGCTCCCTGTCCTCGGAGGACGGTTCCGAGGCGGAAGCCTATGCCGTGAACGCGGACCGCTCCGGGTCCGAAGGCGACATCCGACCATGGGATCCTCCCTGGATCCTGCTCAGGCCCCAAGCGCTCAGGGAGGATTACCTGGCCGCCGTCTTCGGACGGGAGGCGCGCACCTGGGCCCTCGGCCTGGCCCTTCTCGCGCTCCTGGCCGAGTCCTGGCTGGCTTCCCGCGGGCCGGGCCGCCGAGCGTCCTCCGGAGCCGCTCTCTGCCTCGCGCTGGTTTTTGCGGCCGCACCCGCCCTCGGCGGGGAGGGCGTCCCCCCGCGCCCCGCGGCGGGGGGCCCGTGGGCCGCCGCCGCCGCCCAGGCGAACGCGGCGGAGCGGAGCGGGGACGGGTTCCTCTGGTCCCAGTGGAAGCACGCGGGAGTTTGGGACCCGTATCCGGGGGTGCATCGGGAAGTGCTCGCCTTCCTCGGGTCGGTGACGAGCGTCCTTTCGGTCGAGGAACGGCGCACGCTCGACCTCAAGGACCCGCGCCTCTTCTCCACGCCCATGCTCATCCTCAGCGGCAAGGGCGCCTTGCCCGGCCTCGATGACGAGGAATTGCGCCTCCTGCGCGATTATCTCACCTCCGGAGGCTTCCTCTGGGTCGACGACGCCTCCGGATCCCGGGCGAGCGAATTCGACCGTTGGGCGCGCCGCACGCTGAGGGCCGCCCTTCCGGAAGCGGACCTCAAGCCGCTGGACGCGGGCCACGTCCTCTACAAGACCTTCTTCCTCGTGCGCCGCGTGGGAGGACGGGCCGCGGTCTCCGCCTCGGCCGAGGGGGCGGATTGGGCCGGCAAGACCGTGGCGGTCTATACCCGCAACGACCTGCTCGGGGCCTGGGCCAAGGATCCCTTGGGCCGCTATCTCCATGACTGCTCCCCCGGCGGCGAGGGGCAGCGCATGGACGCGCGCAAGCTCACCCTCAACATCCTGATGTACGCCCTCACCGGGACCTACAAGGCCGATGCCGTGCACCAGCCCTTCCTGATGGAAAAGATGCGCTCGGGGATCCCTTGACCGGATGACCGGCCACCGACTCCTCTTCGACTCCGGAGCCTTGGAGTGGGCTCTGGCCGCCTCGGCCGCGTTGGGGCTCGTCCTTCTCTGGCCCGCCCTGAGACGGCTCCCCGCGCCGTTGCGGCTGAGCCGCGCCGCGGTCCTGCTCCTGCTGGGGGTCTGCCTGCTCAAGCCCGCCCTAGACCGGATGGACTCGCGTTCCTTCAAGCCCCGCTTGACGGTGCTCATCGACATCGGCCCGAGCATGCAGGCGGGTGACGACCAGGGGAGTCCCCGGCTCGCCCGTGCGGCGCGCTGGCTCAAGGCCCGGCGGCGGGCCATCGAGGCCTTTTCGGAGCCGGTCCTCTACGCGGGGTCCACCGGCGCCCGGCGCATCGCGTGGGAGGAGCTCGACGCCCTCAAAACCACGCCGGCTTCCCTGGACCCCGCGGCCTCGGCCGCGGAGATCCTC
>CAYWAR010000462.1:0-2085 GCA_964455765.1 uncultured Elusimicrobia bacterium | reverse complement strand
GATGGAGGGCTTTAGGTCCCGGTGCACGATCCCACGCCCGTGCGCGAAATCAAGAGCCTCGCAGACCGGCTTGAGGATGTCGCGCGCCTGCGCCAGGGACAGCCGCTTGCGCTCCGCCAGCAGGTGCTGCACCGTCTTCCCCGAAAGCAGCTCGAAGACGAGGTAGAGGCCCGAGCTCTGGTCCATGATCTCGTAGATGTCCACGATGTTGGGATGGTGCAGGGAGGCCAGCGTGCGCGCCTCTTTGATGTAGAGCTCCCGCGCCAGCGCCTCCTGCTCGCTCGAGCCGAAGGTCATCTTCTTGACCGCCACCACGCGCCCCAAGGAATGGTCCTGCGCCTCCCACACCTGCCCCATCCCGCCCTTCCCGATCACCCGGGACAATTGGTATTTTCCCGCCAGCAGGCCGTCCTCCGCCGCCTTGGGCCGCGCGGAGGACGCCAACTGCGCCGCCAGCTCGCTCCTGAGCCTCTCGCCCTCCGGCATGAGCAGGGCGGCGATCTTCGTGCGCAGCAGGAGGATGACGCCCGCCAGCACACCCAGCAGGGCCGCCAGCGTCCCCAGCACCGCCATGGGACCCACCCTGCGCCCGCTCACCGCCGCGATGGAGTCCGAGAGCATCCCCTCCTCCGCGTCGGGGTCGAAGAGACGCTCGCCCCTCTTCGCCGCGCGCGCCAGCTTCGCGTACTTCGCCGGAGCCCGCTCGGCCGCCTTCTCGATGTCCGAGAGCATCTCCTCCTTGTGGCCCAACTGCTCGTGCGCGAACGCCCGCACCGCGTACGCGTCCGCGCCCTTGGGCTTGAGCTGTATGGCGTGCGAGGCCGCCTCGATGGTCCCGATGTAGTTGCCCAGCCTCAGCTTGGCCCAGGCCATGATCTCATAGGCCGCGGCGTTCTTGGCGTCCAAGCGCAATGCCTGCTCCGCCGTCTCGATGGCCTTCAGATAAAGCTCCTGCTTCTCCGCCTTCTTGACCCCCTTCTTCGACGCTTTCTTGATCAAGACATTGGCCTTCGCGTTAAGCGCCCGGGTATTGGGGACCGCCTTGAACGAACGCTCCGCGTCCGAGATCGCGCCGTCGAGGTCCCCGATCTGCGCCTTCGCCTCCGCCGCGGAGAGCGCCGCCCTGGCCTCCAGCACCTTCGCGTCGTCCTTCTGGCGCATCGTCCCGTCGGGGAGCATCACCGTGTTGTCAAGGGGGTCTCCTTCGGCTGCCTTGTCCTCCTCTCCCTCTTGTCCGGGAGGAGCGATGCTTCCGGCATCGTCGATCCCCTTCTGCCCGACCCGGCGCGCGAGTTTCCTCTTGTCGAACTTCTCCTTGACCGCCGGAGTGGGATGAGCCTGGGGAGTGATCTCCGGCAAGACGGCCGGAGGACGCCCCGTCAGATCGTCTTTCTTCGTCAGGTCCTTGGTCCCGATGGAGAGCAGGTCGGGCTGATCGTCCGGATGGGGCTTGTCGAGCATGGTCCCGATGCCCAGGCCCAATTCCGGGGGCGCGGCGAGAGGATGCTCCGGCTTTTTCGGCTCGCCGTCGGGGTCTTGGGGGAAAACGCTCCCCGGCACGACCGGCGCTCCCACGGACACCTCCGAAGATCCGCCTCCATTCTGGCCGCCCTGATGCTCATCGTCGTCTTGTTCCGAATCCTGCCCTCCCGCGCCGGAAGAAGGCTGGGGCTTCGGCTCGGGCTTGGGTTCGGGTTTGTGGTGGCCGAACAGATTCGCGGCTTGCTGGAGCGTCTGCTGCAATTTCTGGGCGGCCTGCTCAAGGGCGGTCTTGCTCTGCTCAAGGTCCTTCTTCGCGTCCTGGACGCCGCTCTTGTCCCCGGTGATCTTGGCCTTGAACTTTTCAAGCTTGAGTTCGATGCGATCCTCTCTCACCTCTTTCTTGGCTTCCCTATATTCCTGCCTGGCCTCCTTGACGACGGCGGGGACTTCGCGTTCCTTCCTGTCGGAGCCGCCGTCCTTGGCATTCGCCCCGCCCCTTGATAATTATCAAGCTTTACGTGTACGATGGCAGACATAAAAAAATATTCTTCAAACAATATCGTGGATTATGTTAAAAACTACATGCAGAGTGAGGAAAAGGAG
>CAYWAR010000461.1:0-2091 GCA_964455765.1 uncultured Elusimicrobia bacterium | reverse complement strand
AGAATTCCCGGAATTCGGCCGAACTCTCCCCTTGGAAGATCGTGCTGTTGGTCATGACCCGGAAGCCGCGGGCCTTGGCGGTGCGGATGGCGGAGACCGCGGTCTTGAAGACCCCTTCCCGGCAGACCACGCGGTCGTGCGTGCGCTCGGGGCCGTCGAGGTGGATGTTGAAGATGAGATAGGGGGAGGGGCGGAAGCGGTGGAGGTTCTTCTCGAGGAGGATGGCGTTGGTGCAGAGGTAGACGTATTTCTTCCGGTCGGTCAGGCCCGAGACGATCCGGTCGATGTCCGCGTGGGCCAGAGGCTCGCCGCCGGCCACGGACACGATGGGGGCGCCGCACTCCGAAGCCGCCTCCCAGCATTCCTCGGGCGAGAGCCGCTTGCGCAGTATGTCGGCGGGGTACTGGATCTTCCCGCAGCCCGCGCATTCGAGGTTGCAGGCGAAGAGCGGCTCGATCTGCAGGACCAGGGGGTAGCGTTCGACCCCCTTGAGCCGCTGCTTGAGGATGTACGAGAACACCGTCCACTGCATCCGCGCTGGAATCCCCATGTCAGCAGGCCCCCCGCGGGGGCCTGCTCGTTCGGGGGCGTGCTAGTCGTTTCATTGAGATTCTTCCTTTCATTTCCGTTCTTCTCCCGCCGCCTTCTTTAACTCATTCTGAAACTGCCCCAACGCCAAGAGGGGGAAGTAATCGCGATAAAGGGTGTATTCCAGATAGAAGACCTTGGGGAAGCCGGTGCCGGTGAACTCGGCTTCGTCCCAAGTCCCGTCCGCCCGCTGGTTGGAGAGCAGCCACTCCACGCCGCGCTCCACCGCCGGGGCGTCCACGCGGCCGGCGGCCATGAGGCCCATCAGTGCCCAGGCGGTCTGGGAGGGGGTGGAGGGGCCGCGGCCCTTGAGCGAGGGGTCGTGGTAGGTGGCGCAGGTCTCGCCCCAGCCGCCCTCGGGCCTCTGCACCGAGGAGAGCCAATCGGCGGCTTTCCGGACCCAGGGCTCGTCCATGTCCTGGCCGACGGCGGCCAGGCCGCGCAAGACCTGCCAGGTCCCGTAGATGTAGTTGACTCCCCAGCGGCCGTACCAGGAGCCGTCCTCCTCCTGCTCGCGGCGGAGAAATTCGACGGCGGAGCGGACGACCGGGTAGGACTCGTCGTAGCCGATGTAACCCAGCAGTTCGAGGACGCGGCCCGTGATGTCGGCGTCCGGAGGGTCGATGACCGCGTTATGGTCCGCGAAGGGGATCTTCGTGAAGATGAGCTTGGTGTTGTCTTTGTCGAAGGCGGCCCAGCCGCCCTCGCGCGACTGCATGGAGAGGAGCCAATGCAGGCTGCGCAGGCAGGCCTTCTCCCGGGCCTGGGTCGGCTCGTCGTCGAGCTGAACGTGGCGCAGGGCGAGGAGGACCATGGCGGTGTCGTCGATGTCCGGGTAGAAGGCGTTGTTGAACTGGAAGGCCCAGCCGCTGACGGGTCCCACGGGGTTGGTGAAGCGCCAGTCGCCGGGCCTGCGGATCTCCTTGGAGAGGAGCCAATCCACGGCGCGCACGAGGGCGGGGTGCTCGCGGTCGAGCCCTGATTCCGCCAGGGCGATGACCGCGATCGCGGTGTCCCAGACCGGGGAGTGGCAGGGCTGCATCTCCAGGGATTGCCCGCGGTCGATCTCGAGGCGTTCGAGGATGGCGAGCTGCTCGCGCAGGCGGGGGTCGCTGTCCGGATAGCCCAGGGCTTTCATCGCCATGAGCGTGTTGACGATGCCGGGGAAGATGGCGCCGAGGCCATCGGAATCGCGCAGGCGCTCGAGGATCCAGTCTTCCGCGAGCCGCAGGGCCCAGGACCTGATCCAGTGGCCTCCCCTTCCCTCCATGGTCTTGAGGCCCTGGTCCCAGAGCAGGAAGAAGTTCGTCCAGGAGAAGAAGCCGTGGGGCGCCGTGGCCTCGCTCAAGGGGATGAAGCGCCTTGAGTCGGGGAAGAGCTCGTCGAGCCGGGCGTGGGCGGGGCAGAGGGCCTTGGGCCTCTCGGACCAGATGACGGAGAGGGGGACCACGATGGAGCGCGTCCAGGCGGAAAGCTGGTAGAGGTTGAAATAGAACCAGGTCG
>CAYWAR010000460.1:0-2096 GCA_964455765.1 uncultured Elusimicrobia bacterium | reverse complement strand
GCGCACTTCGTGCGCTGCGGTTCGGCATTGCAAATTTATCAAAGAAAGGTGTAGGGTATGGGCCGGCGGGTGCCCAGGAGGCCGTCTATGATGACATCCAACAAGCGACTTCGGGAGTGGGTGGAAGAGACCGCGAAACTGTGCCGCCCGGAGGCCGTCCACTGGTGCGACGGCTCCCCGGAGGAGTACGACCGCCTCATGGCCGGGATGGTGCGATCCGGCATGGCCGTCAAGCTCGACGAGAAGAAACGCCCCAACAGCTACTATTTCCGCTCCAATCCCGGGGACGTGGCCCGGGTGGAGCAAAGCACCTTCATCTGCTCCAAGCGCAAGGAGGACGCCGGACCCACCAACAACTGGTGCGACCCCCGGGAGATGAAGGACAAGCTGACCAAGCTCTACGCCGGCTGCATGAAGGGCAGGACCCTGTACGTCATCCCCTTCAGCATGGGACCCCTCGGCTCCAAGATCTCCTACATCGGCGTGGAGATCACCGATTCCCCGTACGTGGTCTGCAGCATGAGGATCATGACCCGCATGGGCAAGGGTGTGCTCGAGGTCCTAGGCGAGGGGGACTTCGTCCCCTGCCTGCATTCCGTCGGGGCCCCGCTTGAGCCCGGGCAGAAGGACTCCGCCTGGCCCTGCAGCCCCGGCGACAAGTACATCGTGCACTTCCCCGAGGAGCGGGCGATCTGGTCCTACGGCAGCGGCTACGGAGGCAACGCCCTCCTGGGCAAGAAATGCTTCGCCCTGCGCATCGCCTCGGTCATGGCGCGCGAGGAGGGCTGGCTCGCCGAGCACATGCTCATCCTGGGCATCACGAACCCCGCGGGGAAGAAACGCTACTTCGCCGCCGCTTTCCCGAGCGCCTGCGGCAAGACCAACCTCGCCATGCTCATCCCGACCATCCCGGGCTGGAAGGTCGAGTGCGTGGGCGATGACATCGCCTGGATGAAGTTCGGCCCGGACGGGCGGCTCTACGCCATCAATCCGGAGTACGGGTTCTTCGGCGTGGCGCCGGGAACCTCGATGGAGTCGAACAAGAACGCCATGCTCTCGGCCACGCGCAACTCCATCTTCACCAACACCGCGCTGACTCCCGATGGGGACGTGTGGTGGGAAGGAATGACGGAGGAGAAGCCGGCCCGGCTCACGAGCTGGCTGGGCGAAGAGTGGACCCCGGCCTCCCCCAAGCCCTCCTCCCCCCCCAACCCGCGCTTCACCCCGCCCCCGGGCCAATGCCCGGCCAACGCCCCGGCCGGGGAGGATCCCAAAGGCGTGCCGCTCTCGGCGTTCTTCTTCGGAGGCCGGCGGGCCGGAGTCCTGCCCTTGGTGGTGGAATCCTTCGATTGGCGCCACGGGACCTTCCTCGGGGCGACGGCCTCCTCCGAGATGACCGCGGCCGCGGCCGGGAAGGTCGGGGCCCTCCGGCGCGATCCCATGGCCATGCTGCCGTTCTGCGGCTACCACATGGGCGACTACTTCGCGCATTGGCTGGACCTCGGCCGCAAGGCCGAGCCCTCCAAACTGCCCAGGATCTTCTACGTCAACTGGTTCCGCAAGTCCAAGGAAGGGCGCTTCCTGTGGCCCGGCTACGGCGAGAACTCCCGCGTGCTCAAGTGGGCCTTCGAACGGCTGGAGGGGGCGGCCAAGGCGGTGGAGACCCCTATCGGGCTCCTTCCTGAAAAGGGCGCGCTGGACGTCTCGGGCATTCGGGTTTCCAAGGAGGACATGGAGGAACTCCTCCATGTCGGTCGGGACGCGTGGATCGCCGAGCTGGACTCGATCCAGTCGCACTTCGATAAGTTCGGGGACCGGCTGCCGCAAGGGCTCGAGGAGGAACTGCAAGCCCTGCGCAAGCGCCTGAACGCGGCTCCCTGCCGGGTTTGACCGCGTCGGGAAAGCCGGCGGCAAGCTTATCCCGAACTCGCGGAAAATTCCATCGGAATTTGCCGCGAGTTCGGTCTCGCTAGCTATTTGCCGGCGGGGACCTTGGCGCCGGTGATGACCTCGTCTACGACCCCGTAGGTCTTGGCTTCCTCGGCGGACATGTAGAAGTTGCGCTCGGAGTCCTTCTCGATGCGCTCCGGGGTCTG
>CAYWAR010000459.1:0-2100 GCA_964455765.1 uncultured Elusimicrobia bacterium | reverse complement strand
TCTCGTAGTTGGGAAGCGACTTATCAGCCACGACCTGGACGCTGGCCTGGCAGGAGCCGTCGTTGAGCGTGATGAAGCAGAAGCCGCCCTTGCTCAGGCGCACGGTCTTGACCCAGCCGGCCAGGGCGAGGGAGGCGCCGGGAGCCGTTTTCAAGGCTTCGCGCACGAGGATGCGGGATGGGAAGGCCATCGGCGGGGGTCAGATCGTCCCGAAGGTCCGGTCCCCGGCGTCTCCCAGGCCGGGCACGATGTAGCCGTTCTGGTTGAGCACCGGGTCGATGGCCCCGGCATAGATGTGCACGTCGGGATGCTCGCGGTGGACGCGGCGAAGGCCCGTGCGCGTGGCCAGGAGGCAGACGAAGGCGATCTCCTTGGCGCCGTCGGTCTTGAGGATGCGCACCGCTTCCGCGGCCGAGCCGCCGGTGGCCAGCATGGGGTCCAAGAGCAGGACGAGGGTCTTGTCCAGGCCGGAGGGAAGGCGGACATAATAGCGCACGGGGTTGAGCGTCTCCTCGTTGCGGTAGAGCCCGATGTGTCCCATGCGCGCCTCGGGGAGCACGCGGGCGAGGCCGGGCATCATGCCCAGACCGGCCCGGAGAATGGCGGTCAGGCACACGGGTTGGGCGAGCTTGCGGCAGGCGGCGGTCTTGAGCGGAGTGCTCACCTGCACGGTCTGGGTCTTGGCCGAGCGCAGGGCTTCCAGCCCCAGGACCACGCCCGCGGCGTCCATCTGCTCGGCGAAGCGACGGGGCGGGGTGGACTTGTCGCGCAGATGCGAGAGGATGTCCTCCAGAAGGGGATGCTCCACGACCGTGACTTTGTTCATCGTTATTTGACCACCTTTAGGATGATGGGGGGGACTCCCGGCCTTGTCCGGGAGACCCCGACGGCCTGGGCGAAGAGCTCCTTGCCCGCGGCCAGGCGCGCCTTGTCCGCGGCGAAGAGCTCGGCCAGGCATTCTCCCTTGCGCACGCGCTCGCCCACTTTCCGCCGCAGGAGCAAGCCCGCTCCGTAATCGATGGCGTCCTCCCGGCGGTCGCGTCCGGCGCCCAAGGACACGCCGGCCCGGCCCACCAGGCGGGCGTCGAGCCGGGAGAGAAAACCGTCGCCCGGAGAGAGGAACTCCGCGCTCCTGGCCGCGCGGGGAAGGAAACGCTGGGGGTCGTCGGCCACGCGCGGCTCGCCGCCCTGGACCTTCACCATGGCCCTGAAGCGTTCCAGCGCCTTGCCGTTCTTGAGGAGGACCTCGAGCTTCTCCGCCCCCTCGCGCCAGTCGCGCGCCTTGCGCGTCAGGGCGAGCATCCACCCTCCCAGGGCGAGGGTCACCTCGACGTAATCGGAGGAAGTGAAATCTCCCCGCAGTATCTCGACGGCCTGGCGGATCTCCAGGGCGTTGCCCACGAAGCGTCCCAGGGGCTGTTCCATTCCGGTCAGCAGTCCGACACAGCGGACCCCGAGCCCGTTGGCGGTGCTTACAAGGGCGGCGGCCAGCTCCGATGCCCGGCGGGGGTCCTTGAAGATGGCCCCGCACCCGCATTTGACGTCGAGCACCAAGGCGTCGAGATCCTCGGCCAGCTTCTTAGAGAGGATGCTTCCGACGATCAAAGGCAGGGACTCGACAGTCGAGGTGGCGTCGCGCAAGGCGTAGAGCGCGCGGTCGGCCGGGGCGAGCTCGGCGCTCTGCCCGAACATGCCCACGCCGATGGAGCGCAGTTGGCGCAGGATGGCGGAGGAGGAGAGCCGGACTCGGAAGCCGCCAATCGACTCGAGCTTGTCGAGCGTCCCGCCCGTGTGGCCCAGGCCGCGGCCCGACATCATGGGCACGCACACGCCCGCGGCCGCGAGCAAGGGAGCCAGGACGAGGGAGACCCCGTCGCCCACGCCGCCGGTGGAATGTTTGTCCGCCTTGGGAGCGCGGATGGAGGAGAGCCCGAGCGTCGAGCCCGAGCGCGCCATGGCGCGCGTGAGAGCGAGGCGTTCCCGGACGCTCATCGAGCGCAGGCACACGGCCATGAGCCAGGCCGAGAGCTGGTAATCCGGGACCGACCCCTCCGCGGCGACGCGGGCGATGAAATCGAGCTCCTCCGGAGAATGCTCGCC
>CAYWAR010000458.1:0-2113 GCA_964455765.1 uncultured Elusimicrobia bacterium | reverse complement strand
CTGCCGCAGGACCGGCCGGCTCGTGCGCCTCGCGCAATAGCGCCTGCAGCGCGTCAAGCACGGCCGCCGGGCGCTCAGCCTTTCCGCGCCGGATCCACGACCATGAACCGAGGGACGCTCAGGCCGCCAGGAAGGAGTAAACCGGTATGAGCTCGTGGATGTCCTCGCTCTCCGGCGGCTCCGCGCCCAGGCCCAGGCCCTGGGCGCCCGCGGCCGCCTTGCCTAGCCACTTCCGCGCGGACTCCTCCTCCCCGGAACGGAAGTGGAGGGCCGCGAGCTCGTAGTAGACGGCCAGCAGCTGCCTCTCGGGCAGGCCGTCGTCGCAGGCGCAGCCGATGGCCTCCTCGAAAGCGCGCCGCGCGGAGTCCGCCTCCCCGGCGAGCATGTGCAGGCGCCCGATGCGCCGGTAAACCTCCACGCGCATGGGCTCGGCGGGGCCGAGCGCGCCGAGACAGGCCCGGAAGGAGGCCATGGCCCGCTCCGGGCTGCTGGCCATGATGTGAAGCTCTCCCTGGCGGCAGAGGACGGCGGCCGCGCGCACGCCCAGGGCCTGCGCGCGGGCGCCCAGGAGCTCCAAGCAGCGCTCCGCGTAGAGCAGGCCTAGATCCGAGGCGAAGCGCCGCGAGGCCGTTTCGGCCGCCCTCCAGAGATAGGGCAGGGCTTTCTCCGGCTGGGCGGAGCGATAGTAGTGCTCCGCCAGCCCTTGGACGCGCTTTTCGCCTTCCGGAGAGGCCTCCAGGACCTCGGCCGCCTTGAGGTGCAGGGTCTGCCGCTCCTCCTTCAGGAGGGTGCCGTAGCAGGTCTCCTGGAGCAGGATGTGGACGAAGGAGTAGGTCTCCGCGGTCTCGCCGGGCCGGAAGGACTTGGCCAGCAAACGCTTGGTCACCAGCTCGTCGAGGCCGCCTCCCATGGAGAGAGGCGGCACGGCCGCGCGCGAGTCGTTCTCCGCTCGCGCAGTCCCAGCGGCGCTCAGGCCCGACGCGGGGGCCGCGCCAGAAACGCCGGGCGCGTCCAGGCCGCTTCCCATGGAGAGAGGCGGCACGGCCGCGCCAGAAACGCCGGGCGCGTCCAGCGAGGCGGGCCCGCCGGCTCCATTCAGGAGCGCCGAGAGCTCGCGCTCCCGGAAGTCGAGGCCCAGGACGCTGGCCCGGCGCAGAAGCTCGCGCTCCGGTCCCGGAAGCTGGTCCAGGCGCGAGGCCAGGACCGCATGCACCGTGTCCGGGACCTTGAGCTCGAGCCCGCGCGAGGAGGCCCTCCAGGCGGAGCCCGCGCGCACGAGTTGGCCGCTCTCGGCCAGGCTCCAGAGCAGCTCGGTGAGGAAGTAGGGGTTGCCTCCTGCTTTGCGGGCCAGCCCCTCCTTCTGCGCGGCGCTCAGGGCGTTTTTCCCGAGGGAGCGGTTCACGAACTCCAGGGCCGCGGCCTCGGGCAGCGGCTTGAGCCTCAGAGAGACGTAGTTCTCCGCGGCCTGCCAATAGAGGGCGCGCTCGGCCTCGGGGCGGAAGGTGCAGAGGAGAAGCAAGGGGAGCCGGCGCACCCGGTTGGCGAGGAAGCTCAAGAGCTCCCAGGTGCCGGCGTCCGCGAAATGGAGGTCCTCTAGGACGACAAGCAGGGGACGCGCGCCCGCCTGCCGGAGAAGCCAGCGCTCCAGGGCCAGGAAGAACAGCCCCTTCCAGCGCGGGTCCTGGGAAGCCGCCGCCTCGGGCAGTTCCGCCTGGCGCGCCAAGTCCAGGAAGAGGCCGTAGGGGCTCATGCCCCGCGGCGTGCAGGCGGCGGTGCGGTAAACGCACGGAGGGCGCTCGCCGCGCCGCAAGCCCTGCAGGAAACGGCCCAGGAGATGGGACTTGCCGATCCCTGCTTCTCCCACGATAGTGACCACGGTGGTCTCGCCGGCCAGGGCCTCCTCCAGGGCTTCTTCCAGGGCTTTGAGCTCCTTCTGCCGGCCCACGAAGGAAGGCCTCAGCGCCGCCCGGGGACCCGGCGTCTCCAAGGGTCCCTCCACCTCGAAAAGCTCGATCTTGCGCGCCTTGCCGCGGATCGCGCGGGGAGGAAGCTTGCGCAGGCGGAAGCGCGTCGCAACCAGCCGGGCCGTCTGCGGTCCGATCCAGACCCGCCC
>CAYWAR010000457.1:0-2114 GCA_964455765.1 uncultured Elusimicrobia bacterium | reverse complement strand
TCGCTCCTTGTTTCGCTCCAAAATCGTCTCCGGCAAAGTGGGTCATTTAATCTTTAACGAGCCCTTACGTGCGCGGAACTACGGAGACCTTGATCTTGGCCGAGACCTCGGGGGCGAAGCGGACCTCCACCTCGTACTCCCCGGGCTCCTTGATGGAGGACTCCAGGAGGACGGAGTCCTTGCCGACCACGTGCCCCGACGCTTTCAGGCTCTTAAGGATGTCGGACTTCCCGACGGAGCCGAAGAGCTTGCCCTGCTCGCTGACCGGACGGCTGAAGGAGAGGGCGACTCCCGCGAGCTTGCCGGCGACCTCGCCGGCCGCGGCCGCGGCCTTCTGCCGCAGGGCCAGGCGCTTCTCCTTGCCCTTCTCGAACCAGCGGATGACGGCAGGGGTCGCGTCCATGGCCAAGCCGCGCGCGAAGAGGAAGTTGCGGGCGTAGCCGGGCTTCACTTCCTTCACGTCCCCGGCGCGTCCGAGCTTGTCCACGTCCTTTCTCAGGATGACCTTCATGACTGCATGAACGGCAGCAAGGCCAGGAACCGGGCCCTCTTGATGGCCTGGCCGAGCTGGCGCTGATGCTTGGCGCAGGTGCCGGTGATGCGGCTGGAGAGTATCCGGCCGCGCTCGGTGGTGAAGGTCTTGAGGACCGGGACCTGCTTGTAGTCGACGAAAGGGATCTGATCGGCGCAGAACCGACAGACCTTGCGGCGCGGGGCGAACCCCCGGCCCCGTCCGCCGCCGCGGCCGCCCATTCCCCCGGAGCGGGGATCCCTGGGAGCCTGCGCGGGGGGAGCGGAGACCGGCTCTACGGTCACGGGCGCTGCCGCCGGAGCGGCGGAATTCTTATCTTCCTCCATCATCAAAACGGGACCTCCTCCAGATCCGTCTTCGAGTCCACCGGCTCCTCGTGCGCGGAGGAAGGCGGGGAGGCGGGACTCTCGGAACCGGTCACCTTGGCGAGGAACTGCACCCTGCGCGCCACGACCTTCAGCGCGCTCCTCTTCTGCCCGGTCTTGTCCTCGTACTCCTCGCTCCTCAGGCGCCCTTCCACGTGGACGGGGCTTCCTTTCTTGAGCTTGTCCTTGAGCCGCTCCGCGGCCTCTCCCCAGACGACGACGGGGATCCAGGAGACCTCGTCCTTCCACTCGCCGGAGGCGGTGTCCTTGAATCGGCGGGTCACGCCGAGGGTGAAGCTGCACATCGCCGAGCCCTTCTGGGTGAACCGGACGTCGGGGTCGCGGGCCAGATAGCCGCTCAGCAGGACGAAATTCTGTTCCAGCAGGCGTATCTCCTTCATTCGGCCTTCTTGGGGGCCTTGGGGGCCTTGGCGCGGGCGGCCTTGCGCTCCGGGAAGAGCGTCGTCATGGAGCGCAGGACGTCCTCGGTAATGCGCATCTGCTGGCCCATCTTGTCCACGAAGACCCCGGGAGCCTGATACTTGAGGTAGAAATAAAAGCCGTCGCGCGAGGCCTTGATGGGGTAGGCGAATTTCCGGCGGCCCCAGCGGTCCTCGCTGAGGATCTCTCCCCCGCCCTTCAGGATGGATTTCTTGGTCTTATCGATGAAATCCGCCACCTCGGTGTCCGAGAGCTTGGATTTCACGATCACGACGGTCTCGTAGATGTGCATGGGGTGTAACTATAGCAAAGAATGGGGAGAAAGAACAACGACGGATTCAAGGAAAACATCCCCATAAAGAAGACACGGGCGGGCGGCTAGCGCCCGCCGACAGGCCGCCGGCATATACTTGACAATAGATGACACTTTTCATACTCTATCACCGAAGCGAGGGACAGCCCATGCGACGCAAGAAAAGAAAGGTCTCCAGAAAACCCCTGATGGGGCCGCCCCCCGAGGTCATGGACATCAAGACCTTGGCCCGCTATCTCTCCATGGGCCGCTCGAAGATCTACGGCCTCATCCGCCTCAAGAGGATCCCCGCCTCCCGCATCGGCAGGCAGTACCGCTTCTCCAAGGAGCTCGTCGACCAGTGGCTGCGCGAGCGCCTGATCACGCGCCCCGACGAGCCCCAGATCCCGCTCTTCAAGCCCCCCCAGCGCTAGTGCTCCGACCGGATAATTATGCGCGATTTGGCCGGGCGATTTTACACTCC
>CAYWAR010000456.1:0-2118 GCA_964455765.1 uncultured Elusimicrobia bacterium | reverse complement strand
CCGACTATAAGAAGTGCGCCGTTAGGGTCGAGCAAGCATGAGACCGCGTGAACACCTGGTAGGGGCCGCGCTCGTCGTAGTTGGAACGCGGGACCCTGGGCTCATGGACGGGCGGTTATTCCGCTTCTATCGTTCAGTCAGCGTACTACCATCCCGATGCCGGCAGCTTCTGGTTTCAGGCTGAAATCGAAAAGAACGGCAAGATTCTGAGTTCCCCGGGCCTTATGAACTCCGACTTCCGTGGCATTTCGCCGAAGGTCTTGCGGGTATCCTTGCGGGACGGCGATGGAAGACCTTCGATAGCGAGTCCCTGCCTAGAGCCCGGTCGGACATTGCTTCAGGAGGAGATTTAAACGTATCCGCCCACTTTTTGGTGGACCGCAACGGAAAAATCTACCGGCTCATGTCCGAAACCATGATGGCCCGGCACGTTATCGGGCTTAACCTCCACTCCATAGGTATTGAAAACGTGGGCGGCACAGATGACAAAAACGATCTAACTGAAGCACAACTGCTCGCGAATGCAAAGCTCGTTCACTTCTTGAAATCACGCCATCCTCAAATCGAATACCTCATAGGCCACCATGAGGCGCTGCGCTTCAAGAAACACCCTCTCTGGAAGGAGAACGATCCAAATTACCGCACGATCAAGTCTGACCCCGGACCGGACTACATGTCCCGTCTTCGCGCCTTAGTGATGGATGTGGGCCTGAAAGGCCCGCCCTAAAACCGCTTAATTGGGGTTAAAGGGAATCCAAGCTTGGTGGTCGTTCACTGAAGAGAGTCCCCATGGACCTCGTCGAGAGGCGGAAAATCCGGGATTTCCACCTCAAGGTAAGCATGCTCGGCGCGGGGATGATGATCGCGGCGGGCTTGGCCGGAGCCTACATCTTCTTCTTCCGGGGCGCTCAGGACATCCCCGGCTTCATGAAGGTCATCGCGCGCTAGGCGCACGGGTAGATCGTTCTTCGGACGGCCGTCGAATGTTAATCCCGCTTGGTCCCGGAGGCGACCCAGGCGCTCCAGGGGAACACGGGGCGGCCGTCCCGGACGAACGCTTCGGCCGCGTCCAAGACCTTGGCTTGTATCCTCCGGCGGGTGGGTTCATCGGCCTTGGCCAGGGGGCCGGCGATCGGGGCCGCCACCTCGGAGAACATGCGCCAGTACTGGAGGGAGCTTTCGTAGCCCCGCGTCCCGCGGACCTCGGCTTCGGACACGTCCAAGAAGCCGGCGGCCTCCAAGAGCCGCTTCAGCGTCCCGGGCCTGGATTGGCGGAATAGTCCGGGCGCGTCGGGGGGAGGAGCCGGCAGCTCCAGCTCCGCGTTGACTATCCCCGCGACGGTGGTGGCCCAGGGGTTCTTCCCGGGTTCGGCCCAGGCGCAGAGGGACAGGCGTCCTCCGGACGCGAGGACCCTGAAAAACTCCTTCAGGGCCCCGGGCGGATCGGGGAAGAACATGATCCCCATGCGGCAGAGCACGGCGTCGAAAATCCCCGCCTCGAAGGGGAGAGCGCCGGCGTCGGCCGTCCGGGCCTCATAGCGGTCGAGCCCGGCTTTTCGGGCCTTTTCTCGGGCGAGCTTGACCATCTCCTCCGAGAGATCGGTGCCCACGACTCTTCCGTTCCTCCCCGCTATTTTAGCCGCGGTGAGGCCCGGCTCTCCGGTGCCGCAGGCGCAGTCCAGGACGCGCGCGCCGGCCTTCAAGCCCGCTTCCTGGAGGATGGCCTCGCCCACCGGCCTCAAGAACTCCATGGTGAACTCGTCCCACTTCTTCCAGCCGGGGGCGAATTTATTCCAGCTCAGCCTCTGCTGCTCCCGTATCTCCTCGATAGCCGGCAGGGGCGCCTGGGCCGAGGGTGTCGTAGTCTTGGGGGTCATCGTCGGATATCCTCCGTTTATTGCGGATATCGATATCCTAAATCAATTCCCGCTCCCTCCGCAAGCCGTGCCCAAATCCTCCACTAAGCCGCAGATAGGCGGCGAGTGGGCCTGGCTCGAACCTCATCCTGCGGGTACGCGGTCGGCCGAGGTGTCGGCCGCCGCTCGGAACTCACCCGGCGGGTGAAAAGTTCGGCGACTTTTCACCGTCCCTAACGGGATGTCCTTTCGATGGAACGCG
>CAYWAR010000455.1:0-2122 GCA_964455765.1 uncultured Elusimicrobia bacterium | reverse complement strand
GGCGGCCGCTCCGATGATCCCGCGGGGATTCGTCTTCTATGTCGGACACACAACACCCTGGCAGCGCGTCAAGTATTCGGGGAGGGGCCCTGGCGCAGGCGGCCCAAGCGCAAGCAGCGCTCTGGAGGCATAAAGGCTGCAACATCAGTTACGGAACGGATGCTTAAGCCTGATAGTGATTAGCCTAAGGCGCGTTATTACACGGACATGGGCGCGGCGGGGGCGCCGCGCCTTATTGGACTTGACCGATATCGGCGACGGACTGGAAGAGCCGCACCAGGCGCGCGAGCAGGGCCAGGCGATTGGCCCGGACCTTCCCGTCCTCGGCCATGACCAGCACCTTGTCGAAGAAGAGGTCCAGCTCGGGCTTGAGCGCGACCAGGGCGCGCAGGGCTTCCTCGAAGAGACGCTGCGAGACGCGCTCCAGGACGGCGCTCTCGGTGCGGCAGAGAGCCTGAAATAGCCCGAGTTCCTCGGGCTCGGCCAAGAGTCCCTGATCCACCTCGCCGCAGGCGCCCGGTCCCGCCTGACGCAAGATGTTCGACGCGCGCTTGAAGGCCTGGGCCAGGGAGGCGAAGTCCGGATGCGGCCTGAGGCGATGGACCGCGCCCAGGCGCTGGAAGGTGCGCGCGAGGTCGTCGAGCCCGCCCTCCCGGACCGATCGGATCTCATCGGCCTTGTAGCTCATGTCGAGGAAGAGGCTCTCCGCCCTCTGCCAGAGGAAGTCCTCGAGCTCTGCGACGAGGGCGGCTTTCTCCTCGGGCAGGGGGCCCGGCCCGCCGGATAGAATGAGCAGATCCGTCTTGATCAAGTCCCGGACGGGGAGCCGGACCTGTTTCTCGAGCAGGATGCGGACTATCCCCGTCCCCACCCGGCGCAGGGCGAAGGGGTCCTCGCTGCCGGTGGGCTTATAGCCGCCGGCGAAGAGGGCGCAGAGGGTGTCGAGCTTGCCCGCCAGGGAGACGATGCAGGCTTCCCTGTGCGCGGGGAGGGGGCCCTTGGCCTGGGCCGGGAGGTAGAATTCCTCGAGTCCGAGGGCCACCCGCTCGCCGAGCCCCTCGGCCCGTGCGTAGACGCCGCCCATCGTCCCTTGCAGTTCCGGGAACTCCCGGACCACCTCGCTGACCAGGTCGCAATAGGCCAGGCGCGCCATGGCTCCGGCGGCCTCCTCGTCGAGCACCGAGTCCTGGCGCAGGCGCTCGCAAAGGAAATTCGTCAAAGCGAGGACCCGGTTGCTCTTGTCGAGCATGGTGCCCAGGTCCTTTTGGAACCCCAGGCCCGCGAGCCTCCCGCGCTTCTCCTCAAGGGGGGTGCTCTTGTCCCTGCCGAAGAAGAAACGGGCGTCGCTGAGCCGGGCCTGGAGCACGCGCTCGTAGCCTTCTTGGACCTCCTTCTGCCCCTCCGAGACGCCGTCGCGCACTCCGATGAATTCGGGGACCAACCCTCCGTCCTTGCCCAGGAGGGGAAAGAATCTGAGCTGGGTCTTGAGCACGACGGAGAGGAGGGCCTTGGGCAGCTCGAGATGGGCTTTGTCGAAGCGGCAGAGCACGGCGACCGGATGCTCCGTGAGGAAGAGCACGGTCTCCAGGAGCTCCGCGTCCTTGTCCAGGGCGCCCAGGGACCGTTTCGCCGCGGCGTCCAGGGTCTTGAGCAAGGTCTGAGCCCGCTCTTCGACGTCCGCGATCACGCAGGCCGCGCGCAGGAGCTTCGCGTAGCGTTCCGGGGAAGAGACGGCGATGGGCTTGCGGCCCAGCGCTCCAAGGCCCAGGGTCTTGTTGGAGGAGCGCACGCCCGCGATCTCGAAGCGCAGGATCCGCTTTCCATAAAGGCCCAACAGGGTGCGGATGGGACGGCCGAAGCGGAAACGGGACTCCTCCCACTCCAGGCTCTTGGGAAACTGGAGCCGCCGTACGATCTCGGGGAAGACGCGGGAGAGGACCTTGGAAGCCGCCTCTCCCGGGAGTTGCTTGCGTGCGGCCAGGAACTCGCCCTTGGGGAGCGTCACGACGACGAGTTCCTCCGGCTGGGCGCCTTGGGAGCGGGCGAAGCCCGCGGCCTGGGGCGTCCACGCGCCCGAAGGGTCCTTGAGAAGACGGGCGGGGGGGCCCGTCACCTCGCTGAG